>JANPII010000175.1:0-4766 GCA_031424915.1 Pseudomonadota bacterium | reverse complement strand
GTGCATACTTGAAGCAAGAATTTTTGAGAAATTTTGGCTTATCATTTGAGCCGCCTGTATTCCACATACTGGCGCGAAAATGGTAGGTTAAAATAACTATACACTTGAAGCGGCGCCTTTTTGGTAATTTTAACCTACCATTTTCGCGCCAGTATGTGGAATACAGGCGGCTCAAATGATAAGCCAAAATTTCTCAAAAATTCTTGCTTCAAGTATGCACTTATTTCCTAAACTTGGTATTAGAAGAAAAGCCCATTGATGGCTATTGCTTCTAATCGCTATCCTAGCACTACTAAGCTATACTTCGCAAGATTTGTTTTCTCCAGATGGTGTTCTTATCTAACCCTAGCTAGGTCATCTCCATAATGATATAGTAAAGCTCCCCCAACACCTAATATCATTCCTGTTATTCCTGCAGCTTGAATTACCGTGCCTAGGCTATGAGTAGAAAGAATGTTATTGCATGCCAATTCAATAGCAGAAGTGCCTATCATAATAGCAGCACCATAGGCTATCCCTTGAGTCAATAACCGACCTGATATTACTTTCAAGTGGTGATCTGAATCTTCGGTAGCCATTTCCATCATTAGCTTCGTCATACCTGCAAGTGCTACAGCCGCGAGTGCAGATATAGTGATAACAGGGCACCCTAAGTTCCCCATAACTATAGATATTGGTCTGATGTTAAAACACCCAATAAGCATGCCAGCACATAATGCTGAGCTCATAGTTAGCGTCATACCTGTATATTTATATACTTTATTCATGTTGCTCCTTCAAAGATTAATTCGTTGATTTTCTCTACTTTTTTGAAGTCCTCCTCTTGCCAGTAGAGATACTGCTGCCAAGCAGTATCTGAAAAGTATATCATTCCTGTCTTTTTATAAGATCGTGTTGCTTGAACTGGCTATTTGTAAGCTCTGAAATGCTTTTCAATAACATCGCATGATTCTTAGGGCTGCTCATCAGGTACATTGTCTCTTGCATAGAGTTATAATCATCTAGAGACATAACGATTACAGGCTTTTTCCTCTGCCGTGTTATGACTAGAGGCTGATGATCTTCACAGACCTTTGCCATAAGCTTATCAAAATTTTCCCTTACTTCAGTATATGATTTAACTTCCATAATTATACTCCTAATTAGTATACCTATTCGTATACCATACAGATACGTAAAAGTCGAGCCTACTACTTATGTAATTCTTTCAATAATTCAGGAAGTCTACGCTCGGGGTGCGAGCCAATCTGCTGAATTATACGACTGGCCAAAAGGCACCCCAGCTTGGCAGATTGCTCCAAATTTAAATTGTGCGTATATCCATATAAAAAACCTGCGGCAAACATATCTCCCGCCCCAGTAGTATCCATCACTTTTTCGATTTTTTGCGCAGGAACATGTAATTGCATATCTTTGGTTATTACCATGGCGCCTTGTGCTCCACGAGTTATTACCGCAATTTTGACTCTATTCTTCAATTTATTCACCGCCTCTTGGAAAGTCTTCACCTGCAGCATTTCCATAATTTCCACTTCATTGGCAAAAAGAATATCCACTTTATCTAGTAGCGCAGTAAAAACATCCCGGTAACGTATGGCCATTTCTGCAGACCCGAGAGCAAAAGCAGTAGTAACACCCGCAGCGCGTCCTATATCCAGAGCTTTATACACAAATTCAGGGCTACCATTATCATCCCACATATAGCCTTCTAAAAATACAACTTTATACCCTTTAATAAGGTCCCAGTTAATATCCTGGTCTCGCAATTGGTGCGAAACTCCAGGATAATCTAGCATGGTTCTTTCTCCATCCGTGGTAATAAAAGAAAAGACTGTACCAGTGTTTTCTTCAGCATTTTTTATCACAACGTTGCGTGTTTCCACACCAATATTACGCATATCTTCATCAAAATTATACCCAGCGCGGTCTCTTGCCACCGCCCCAATAAAACCAGCTGAGCCACCTAAGGCAGCCACGCCTGCAGCCGTATTAGCAGCTCCTCCCCCTGAATAACGCTTAAGTGGATTGCGAATTATTTCAGATAAAGCTTCAGCGTCTGCTTTATTGATACGTGCGGTATGTCCACGTTTTACCCCGAATTTTTTAGTATATTGTTCTAATTCTTCTGGGGTTTTGCACTCCACATATACATTGTATACCGCCTGACCAATAGCTAGCACATCTCCCCTATGATATTCAATGAAGTTACTCTTACTATCTTCATCTCCTGCATTGGCTATGCCTATTGTGCTAAATATATATAGTATGATCCATACTAGAATATTAACTAATGTCCCCTTCATGCCGCTCACCTTCATTTCATGTCTTGTTAAGACTATAAAGATGATATAAAACTGAGTACAATTAAATTGCAAGCAATTAATGAGAAATAATTATGTTGATATATCCAGATAGCCTAATTGTGCAGCACTACGAAGTATTAGACAGTACACAAAACGAGGCAAATAGATTATTACTAAATGGGCAACTGCGTCATGGAATGGTTATTTGCTCTGATATTCAAACTCAAGGCAGAGGACGTTACGGACGCCTATGGAGTACCGAAAAAGGCAATCTTGCACTTACTATATGCTTGCATAATTCCCCTCAGCTTGCATGGGAACAAATATGTTATGTAGCAAGCATAGCAGCAGGAGAAGCAATATTGGCATTAGCTCCGGATCTTACATTAGAATATAAGTGGGTAAATGATTTGATGATTACAGGAAAAAAGGCTGGAGGTATATTAGTAGAAGCATTAGATAACCGTTGGCTATTGGTTGGCATTGGTATTAACCTAGCTCATTCCCCTAATATCCCCAAGCGCCTCACTACTTGCTTACAACACCATGGTGCCAAACTTCAGACTTCCCAAATCTTACCTCTGATGCTTAGGTTTTTTTGTCAATATTATAATCATTGGCTGACTTATGGCTTTGCCCCTATAAGGCAGCACTGGCTACAAAGAGCTTATAAACTTGGTGAAGAAGTAAGTATGCATATACCTATTCAGAATGCTACTCACCGTGGCATCTTTATTGATATAGATAAAGAAGGCAACATGCTTCTTTTAGAAGAACAGCGGAATATTGTCATATCAGTAGGAGAGATTCTTTAACCACATATATCTGGGTTATTTAGCAATCCCAAAATCAGGCAGAGCATTATTAAGCCTTGTATATAATGAGAAATTAGAGTATGATTTACTATAAGTTAAAAGTAACAGCTAAAAATAGAGAGTGGGATGAAGAAATATGAAAACAGTTCTTCAACAATTGTTAGAAAAAGACAACGCTACCTACGATGATATAGTACAATCTATACCTTTCCCATTGCATGAAGCTGTAATAACTGAGGATTTGGAGAGTGTAAACCAGCTAGTAGCAATGGCTACCGCAGAGCAAATAAACGCCGAGAATTATAATGGCTATACCTCTTTGCATTTGGCAGCTATTGATGGTCATACAGAAATAGCTAAGTCATTGATTGAAAACAATGCAAATGTTGATGCTCAGGATAAGGATGAATTCCTTACTCCTTTGCATTGCGCAGCTCATAAGGGTCACAAAGACATAGCTAAGTTATTGATTGAAAAGGGAGCAAATATCAATGCCAAGGATCATAATAGCTATACCCCTTTGCACTGGGCAACTGAGAAGGGACATCCAGAGGTAGCTAAGTTATTGATTGAAAAGGGAGCAAATGTCAATGCCCAGGATAAGAATGGCTGTACCCCTATGCATCGGGCAGCTATTCATGGTCACAAAGGGATAATTGAGTTATTGATTAAAAAGGGAGCAAATGTCAAGACCAAGGATGTGTGTCACTATACCCCTTTGCAGTGGGCAACTAACAAGGGTCACAAAGACATAGTTGAGTTATTTAACCAGACAGAAGAGCAGAGGAAGACAGAAGAGCAGAGGAGATTAGCTTTTAGCTTAATTACTAGTTTCTCAGCAATGAGTGGTAGCATAGGTATAATGTATCTGATGCACCACGTTGGCTTGCCTAAAGCTGTTATGACCTCTTTATCTTCCGAAATAGGAGGCATAGTGCCTGCTAGCATAAGTCAAGGAGTAATAGCAGGGGCAGTGGGCGGATTAATAGCTAGCACCATTACTTTAGTATATCAATATTTTACAGAAAAAGATTTAGAAAAAGGAAAGCTGCTTGCATTAAATGGATTGGTAGCCTTCGGTGCTTGTAGCATAAGTGCTACTTCAGTTACTTCTACGCTTTTATTGACTACTGATGTAGCTACCTTAATATCAGTGCAGATTGCCGTCCCTGTGGTCTTGGCTATATTACAAACAGTGGTGATATATCACCTGAACAATAGTTTAACTACATAAAGAGTAATTGTTTAGCCTCCACCAGGTGTACCTGGCCCTTTTAGTATTGGTAACAATGCTGTTGAAGTATTCATGCTATTATAGCACCACGGTGAAATTTTTATATAAACAGTACTTCCTGGCGTATTGAAGTTGTCCTATATCATGCATTAACAATTATTGATAAAGGTATTACTTATGTCTGGCCGTACTACAATACAAAAAGAGCTGCTATCATGCTTACTAGAAATTGCAAAAGATATAATGACAGTAATAGAAGGTGTATGTAAGAAAGATGAAGAAGCTATAGAGATGTTTAAGCAGCTGACTAATAAAGACTGTAATCTAATTGAGGTGTTTTGTAAGTTTGGTAATTTAGTAGCAAAGCTAATACCGTTTTGGCAGAACGCAGATATTGATGATCCTGGTGTGGTG
>JANPII010000174.1:0-8165 GCA_031424915.1 Pseudomonadota bacterium | reverse complement strand
AATGGAACTGAAAGATGGTACAGTAACTATTGAGCTATACCCAAACAAGGCGCCAAAGCATGTAGAGCGTATCCGCACTCTAGCGCGTGAGGGTTTTTATAACGGCCTCCCTTTCCATCGAGTAATAGAAGGGTTTATGGCGCAGACTGGCGATCCGACTGGTACTGGTAGCGGTGGCAGCAAGCTGCCTAACTTAAAGGCAGAGTTTAACGATGTAACACACACTCGTGGTATGGTTTCTATGGCGCGTACTAATGATCCTAACAGTGCCAACAGCCAGTTCTTTATTATGTTGGGTGACGCTCCTTATTTGAACCACCAATACACTGCATTTGGTAAAGTGATTGAAGGCATGGAGCACGTTGATAAAATTAAAAAGGGCGAGCTTGCCAGCAATGGTTCGGTATCTAATCCAGATAAAATTGTTAGCCTAAAAGTATTGGCTGATGTTGCAAAGGGGAAATAAATGGCATTATTGCCTGACAAGTACGACACTCAAGCAGTAGAAGCTAAGTGGCATAAGCTGTGGGAAGATGAGAAGGTATATCGTTGGGATGATACTGAGCTGCGGCAAAATAACTTTACTATAGATACCCCGCCGCCTACCGTTTCGGGCATGCTACATATGGGACATGTCTTTAGTTACACACAAACGGACTTTATTGCGCGTTTCCAAAGGATGCGCGGTAAAAATGTATACTACCCCATTGGCTTTGATGATAATGGCCTACCTACTGAGCGCTTAGTTGAAAAGACCAAGGGCGTGCGTGCATCACAAATGCCACGCCATGAATTTATTGCACTATGTCAGGAAGTAGTAGTAGAAGCAGAAGAAGAGTTTCGTACTTTATTCCGTTCTATTGCATTAAGTGTGGATTGGGCGCAGGAATACCAGACTATCAGCTCCAGCTCACGCAAATTATCCCAGATGTCGTTTATTGACTTATATAACAAGGGCTTGGTAAAGAGGCAGCATGCGCCAACTTTTTGGGATTCTGTAGATCGCACCGCAATTGCACAAGCAGAGATTGAAGATAAAGAAAAGCAAGGTGTGATGTATGAAATTTCCTTCTCCACCAGCGCAGGGGAGAAGGTGGTTATTGCTACTACCCGGCCAGAGATGATCCCAGCATGTGTAGCAGTATTATATCACCCCCAAGACAAGCGTTATCAGCACTTAGCCCAACAGCAAGCCATTACTCCATTATTCGGCGCCATAGTACCATTTATTGCAGATGAAGAAGTGGCCATGGATAAAGGAACAGGACTGGTGATGTGTTGTACTTTTGGTGATATTCAAGATGTGGAGTGGTGGCGTCGCTATAACCTCCCGCTTAAAGAGTGCGTGCATCTTTATGGCACAATGCAAAATGCTGGCCCATATGACGGCTTGAAGCTAAAGGAAGCGCGCCAGCGAATGGTGGCGGATTTAGAAGAGCTGTTACTGGCGCAAACTAATGTGACGCAGATAGTAAAATGCGCAGAGCGCTCCGGTGCCCCTTTAGAGCTTATAGCTACTTCTCAATGGTTTATAAGTGTTATGCCATATCAACAGCAGCTGAGAGCCAAAGCCGCGGAATGCCAATGGCATCCAGCTTATATGCGTATACGTTTAGAAAATTGGATTGACGGCTTGCGTCAGGATTGGTGTATTTCCCGGCAGCGCTACTTCGGCGTTCCTTTTCCTGTATGGTATTCAAAGCGGGCAGGGGAAGAAGGCAAGGCTCTTCTACCTGCGCTTGAGCAATTGCCAGTGGATCCATTGGTAGACTTGCCCATTGGGTATACTAGAGATGAGGTAGAACCAGACATAGATGTAATAGACACCTGGGCCACTAGCTCTATCAGCCCCCAGCTTAATAGCCGTGCTCTTAATAACGAGATGGCGATAGACTTAGAACGACACCACAAGCTTTATCCTTTTGACTTGCGTCCCCAAGCACATGAAATTATCCGCACCTGGGCTTTTAGCACCATAGTAAAGGCATTACATCATGATAATACCGTGCCATGGTACCACCTGGCTATCAGTGGATGGTGTTTGGCTGCAGACAAAACCAAGATGAGTAAATCAAAAGGCAATGTGGTGACTCCTACTACTTTGATTGTGGAAAAGGGTGCAGATGTGGTGCGCTATTGGGCGGCACATTCTAAGCTCGGGGTTGATATAGCCTATTCTGAGGATTTATTTAAAATTGGACAAAAGCTAGTAACTAAGCTATGGAACGTAGCTAAATTCCTGGATCTACATCTAGGTAAATTAAATGTATTCCACGCTAGTGCTAAAGAAGCGATAAAAAAGGGTGAGATCCATGAAACGCTAGATTTGTGGATTATATCTAGGTTGCACCAAGTGATTAAAGAGGCCACCGCTAAATTTGAGACATTTGACTATGCAGATAGCAGGATGCTGGTAGAAGATTTCTTCTGGAATGATTTGTGTGATAACTACCTAGAGTTAATCAAGGTGCGTATCTATGATGCGCTTGGGCAAAACTCGACTGGACAGCAGAGTGCGATACAAACATTATACCATGTACTACGTGGCATTTTGCTACTGCTGGCTCCTATTTTGCCTCATATAACAGAAGAGCTGCACTCCTTATTGTTTACAAGCAAAGTTTCCATCCATAAGCGCAGTAGCTGGCCATCAGAACAGGATTATCCAGTAAATTCTAGCGCATTGAGTGAGGGCGCAGCAGTAGTGCAGATCCTATCGCAGATACGTAAGTTTAAATCTATACATAACTTCTCACTGCGAGCCGAGTTGCAGTTGGTTAAGTATACGAGTCCTTCTCCTATTTCCAGTTCGGGAGAGAGGGATCTGGGTTTTGCAGCTAATAGTATCTCATTAAGGAGAGTAGAGTATGCTAACTGGGACCATTCCATAATTACAGAAGGTAGCGGGGCTTACGCGGTCTTATGCCATTTACCTTAAGTCTATACATTGCGCGACGATATGCTTATTACTTGTTGACTGCATTAGCAACGGTAGCCGGTATTATGTGGCTGTTTGATAGCATGGAACTTATGCGTATAGCCAGTACAAGGCTGACCACCAGTGTTATCTTGGGTATGGCGCTGCTTAAGAATTATGGGCATGTTCAGCATATTTTGCCGCTGGTTGTATTTTTATCTAGCCTTTTGTTTTATTCCAATATGGCCCGGTGTCAGGAGCTAGTGGTATGCAGAACACTTGGTATGTCAATTTGGCAGATACTATTACCTGCGATCCTGGTATCTTTAATGTTTAGCGTAATATGCCTATTTATTATGAATCCAATAGGCGCCTCAATGCTTAGCCGATATGAACATATTGAGGCAAGTGAGTTAAAAGGACATAGCAGCCTTCTGGCACTAGCTTCTAAGGGAGTGTGGCTAAGGCAATACGATGAGGAGGAGACCTTAATTATTCATGCTATGCGTATTGATCAAAGCCAGCATGAGCTATTCGAAGTGATTATTTTTGTAATGGATGATGATGGCCGTTTTGTACGCCGCATTGAAGCAGGAAGAGCAACGCTTATGGAAAAGGATTTAGTGTTGCATAATGTGCTTATCACCACCTCTGAGTATGTAGAGCAGTTCTTGCCCCAGCTTGCGTTTGCTACTTCGCTGACTTTTGCGCAGCTGCAAGATAGCATCACCCCTCCGCAGACTGTGGCGATGCTGAAGTTGCCAGCCTTTATTAGGGAGGCACAGGAAGCAGGTTTTCCAGTGTTACGCCATAAGCTATACCTATACCAGCTGCTAGCTATGCCATTGTTTTTTATAGCTATGACCCTGCTTAGTGCAGGTTTTATAAACCTTACACCAAGGCAGAATCGAGCGGGCGCCTCTATAGTTCGAGGTATTATGGCGGTGTTAGTCATTCACTTTGCTAATGACATCATCACAGCCTTTGGCACTTCAGGCGCTATAAACCTAGCTGTAGCAGCAATTTTACCAGCCCTGTTATGCACACTGCTGGGGTGTTATATGCTGTTGCACCATGAGGAGCATTAGGTTTTATTGATATTGGTAGGAGCCTTGCTGGTGGTAGCCTTGTTGTTTGTCATTATACATTTCAGGTACTGTATAATATCCAGATCCTGTATAATCCACTTCAGATCCTCTGCTCGCTAACTTACTGATACCAATAGCTAGTGCTAGTATCACTGCTCCGGACAAAGCTATGAGTGCGTCTGCTCCGAATACTGAAGCTCCACTTAGCGCTAGTTCACTGCATATCCCGGTCTCGGCTAAGAACATGCCACCAAGTGCTTGAGGCAATACCGCTTGTGTGGTTAGGCCAATAGCACCACCTGCAAGCAAACAAGGCATTAATGGTATAGCGCCTAGTAGAAATCCACCTACTCCAGAATTGGTGAGGGATTCATCGTTTTTATTTTCACTAGCACATCCTACTATTGCTAATAAAGCACCAGTTCCTGCCAATGTTCCAAATATAATGGTAGAGGTCATAAGCATAGTATTAGAACCTATGCCCAAAACTATTGTAGACATTATGGGTGTTAATGAGGCCACAAATATAACGCCGCCTGCTATTACTGGAACATTTTTCATTTTGATATCTCTAGATTTGTTAAATATAATTACAGTTATGGTGCATATTATACTGCATATGGATATAAATAGCAAGGGGGATTTTTGTCATACAAAATTATCTTAGCAATATTTTAAATTATGGCAATTGCTTTTGAAAAAAGTAAATTTGCCTTCCTAGCAAAGACTACCCTTTCATTTATCTGGGTAATTTATATCCATTAAAATAAGTCAGAATGAGTACCGGTTCTTTCCAGCTTCAAAATATCTTCATCCATATGGTATATTAATAGCCAATCAGGTTCAATATGGCACTCCCATCTGCTGCTAAAATTACCCTTTAGCTTGTGATTGCAATACTTTTTCGGTAGCATTGCTTGTTCAACTAGCAAAGCAAGTAGTTGTTTCAACTTCCCTATATTTTTCCCAAGCTTTTTCATTAACAGTACGTCTTTCTCGAATTGCGTGGTAGTGATGACCTTAAGGTTATTGTTCATATACCCAACTTTTTGTAGAGCTCCTCAAGATTGCCGTAAATTTTCAAACCTTTGTTATTATCAGAATCTTGTAACGTCTTGGTGGTAAGCTGATTAAGCGCTCTGTCCTTATGCATTCTTTCTACTATTGCTTCTACCACATAGTCTTTGATAGTCTCTTCTTTCAAAGCGGAGTGGGCCTTTATGGCTTTATGTAACTCTTTTGGTACATCAATACTCATTCGTACATTAGGCATAACAACTCTCAATTAAATTACTGCTTTAAGTATATAAGTATTTACTTAAATAATCAAGCCATAGGCGAGAACTTAGTATATACTCATAAAAGTAGTAGATGTAAGTTCCCTATATGTGGGGCTCCGGAGTGTTCCTCGACCTCTTAATAAAGGGTGAAATGCGTATAGGGCTTTTTGCTATGGAAACAAAGAGTTATCTTCTGATATCATTCTTCTAATTATATTATAGTATGTGCTGTCTCCGTGCTCATAATATCTAAATATAGCCCAACTTATGAGGTCTACAACCTGTAAGCCTTTCTCTTGGCTTGGGCATCTAATACCAAATTTAGGAAATAACTATACACTTGAAGTGGCGCCTTTTTGGTAATTTTAGCATTTTCGCGCAAGTATTTGAATACAGGCGTTTCAAAGGTATGCCAAAATTCCTCAAAAATTCTTGCTGTGCACTTATTTCCTAAACTTGGTATAAAAAGCATCGACGTTCAATATGAGGGCGCTATAAGGAAGGATAAGTTTCAAACAAGTACTGGTTGCGGGGGCCGGATTTGAACCGACGACCTTCAGGTTATGAGCCTGACGAGCTACCGAGCTGCTCCACCCCGCGACATGAATAAGTACCAAAGTACGTAGCGCAGTATAATGTACCCAATTATATATAGCAAGTAAAAAATGGGGCGAACGACGGGAATTGAACCCGCGGCCTCAAGTGCCACAAACTTGCGCTCTAACCAACTGAGCTACGTCCGCCATACACTTTTTACTTCAAGTAGCGGCGGTAATAACTAATACCGGCGCAGCATACTTTTACACTATTTTCTTATAACCTGCAATCCTAAAAACCATATTGCTCCTTTAGCCTAGATTGTAATATAAGTGATCCTTAAATGTTAATGAGTTATCATATCATTCAAATAATATACTGTTTTGTTATTTAATAAAATATATATACTTGACAGCAAAATTTTTTCATAGCAATCTCTGCTGAATAAATTTGTGTATAAAAGAGTGTTAATATGAATTTCAAGCAAAAGGCCAGAGCTAGCCAGCAAATACAGATATCCCCTTTAAGGGATTGCCCGCAGCATATACCGACATTGAGTAAAATATGGCATGATGCACTAGGAGAAGCTTGGGGTGAAGATTATACTGCATCACGTATGGAGCAGATATTATCTGAGCAGCTAAATGCGGACCAAATTCCTATAGCTATAACTGCAGTGCTTGATGACGAGCCTATAGGTATGTGCTGTATACGTGCCTCTGAAGATATCAAGCCTTATATAGTGCCCTGTTTAGGTGCGTTATGTGTTCGTCCTGAGCTACGTAATAATGGAGTGGGGGCAGCTCTGGTTAGGGCTGCAATTAAGATAAACCAAGAGATAGGATTTTCGCGCCTCTATCTCTTTACCGTAGATATGACGATATCCAAATGGTACGAGCAGTTTGGATTTTATAGCCTAGGTATCAAGGAATGGGAGGATGGTAGCTCCTCAGTGATGATGGAGTGTAACACCGCGGGGTAGGGGGGCGCGCTTATTTACCAATGCCACGCGCAAAAACGCGTGCCATAAATACTTTGCTGATCTTTAAGTACGACATTGTACGCTCAGATGTGTGGTTTAGGCAAATCTGCATTTCATGCCCTGTCATACCGCGGCTCGACCGCGGTATCTACTCCAAGGCCTCATGTATAGCCTATATAGACCCCGTAGTCCAAGCCAGTGGGAGGCAGGCTCTACCCTATTTCAGCCTCCACCAGATGGTGCGGGCTGAACGCGTAAGTGGCGTCAAAGGGGTACTATTTAAACACTTTGATCTCCTAGCAGCCTCCCTCGACCGTATATTGGGCGGCGGCGCGATTAGCGGCCATAGCAGCTAGGTTCATGATATCTGCTTCTTTGGCCGACATCTGCAGCACCTGCACCTGTTGGGTTAAGCCGCATAGTACAGGCCCAATCATAGTATATCCTCCTAGCTCTTGCAGTAAGTTAGAAACAATACTGGCGCTGTGCAGGCCAGGCATTATTAGTATGTTTGCCGGCTTTGATAAGCGACAGAAGGGGTATACGCGCATCGCTTCTGGGTTAAGCGCCACATGCGGTTCCATCTCTCCATCATACTCAAAATCGACATTATAGCGATCCATAAGCGCAACAGCTTGACGTACTGGCTCTGCCTTCTCACGCATTGGATTACCGAAGTTAGAAAATGATAAGAAAGCCACCCTAGGTTCATGTCCCATAGCACGCACTTCTGCTGCGGTTTGTATAGCAATCTGCACCATCTGCTCTGCTGTTGGTAATTCATTAATAGTAGTATCTGCAATGAATAAAGTACGGTCCCGCGTCGTTACTATACACAAGCCAAATAATATCTTATTCTCTTTGGTATCAATAACCTTGGTGACATCTTCAACTGAAGCGAAATACGAGCGGGTTAAGCCAGTGACCATGGCATCTGCATCTCCATTACTTATCATCATTGAGGCAAAGATATTACGGTCACGCTTAACCAAGCGCGCGCAGTCGCGATATAAATAGCCATGGCGCTGCAGCTTAAGGTATAGGCGCTCAATAAAATGCTCTGTAAGGGGGTGTAGGGCGGCATTGGTTACTTCTATGCCTTCTAATTCTTCTTTCAAACCCATATCGCGCATTTTGACTCTTAGACCATCTTCGTAGGCCACTAAGATTGGGGTACCATATCCTTGGTTTTTCCATTGGACTGCTGCACGTATCATCTGTTCTTCATCTCCTTCGGCAAAAATTACGCGCCGTGGGTTGGCTTTAAGTTGCTCGAACAACACGCTTGTAATGCTATATGCAGGGTTAAGCAGTGCACCTAACTGTTTGCGGTATTCATCCATATTTTCTATAGCTCGGCG
>JANPII010000173.1:0-8655 GCA_031424915.1 Pseudomonadota bacterium | reverse complement strand
AACCTAGCATTAGGTTGCTCTAAGCAAGATGATTTAGGCACTACTCCAATAGACGTATTAGGCCTAGGAACTACTACCACAGGTTGTGGAGGAACACTTTCTACAGCTCCGCTACAGTTGGTGCTGAACCAAGTGCAATGTCAGTAGAGTTTAGTTAACAACAAAATACGACTGGCATTTCGCTTATATTATACAATATGCCCTACCAACCTACTTGGAGTCAGGTATTAATTCTGATATGATTCCTCCATTCTTGATATAACAAAGGATTAAAATGGATGACAAGACGCGCTACTATCAATATGACTTACCTACAGACTTTAAGCTTGAAGGGGACATTGCTATAGATACCGAAGCTATGGGCCTTAATAATTGGCGAGACCGCCTTTGTGTAGTTCAGATATCTAATGGCAATGGTGAAGCTCATATAGTGCACTTCCCACAGCGCAGGTATGATGCTTCGCCAAATTTGAAGCGTTTATTAGGTGATCCCCACCGTACTAAGCTTTTCCACTTTGCACGATTTGACGTGGCAATTCTTATGCACTATTTAGGGATAGAATTTACCAATATATACTGCACTAAGATTGCATCACGTTTATCAAGAACTTATTCAGACCAGCATGGCTTAAAAGATTTGTGTGCGGAGTTGCTAGGAATTAAGTTGTCAAAGCAACAGCGCAGCTCAGACTGGGGTGCTGACTTATTGACTAAAGAACAAATGGAATATGCCAGCTATGATGTTTTATATCTACATCAACTGCGTGCCGCGTTAAACCCTATGCTGATACGTGAAGGTCGTATGGAGTTGGCACACAAGTGTTTTGAGTTTATCCCAGCACGGGCGGCGCTAGATCTTAGTGGATGGTTAGACTTTGATATTTTTATTCACTAATATTACTTGGTATGTACTAAATGTCCTCTGTGATGGCGAACGTTGCTTCGCATAAATTCGTAGCCAGTATTTTGCGTAAATATGATATTCGAGGGGTTATTGATATAAACCTTGGCGTAAATGACGCATACTACCTTGGGCTTTCATATGCTACATATGCTGCGCGAATAGGACACAAAGGGGCAATCTGTGTAGGCTACGATGGGCGTATTAGCTCACCCCTATTAGAGCAAGCATTAGTTCGGGGCTTGAGTGATGCAGGATATGATGTGATTTGTGTAGGGTTGGTGCCTACGCCATTATTATATTTTGCTACTTGTTATATAACAGAGGCAGTGGGCGGGATTATGATTACCGGTTCGCATAACCCACCTAATGAAAATGGATTCAAGATAGTATTGGGGGGCAATCCAGTATTCGATGAAGTAATCTTGGAGATAGGAGATATTGCAGCAAAAGGAGAGTTTAGGCTAGCATTGCAGCCTGGAGCTATCCGAAAATGCGATATTGTACCCGCGTATATTGCCAAACTTATTTCCCTAAATAGTGTAGCGCGCCCTCTTAAGATAGCATGGGACCCGGGAAATGGAGTAGTTGGTACTATTTTACCGCAGTTGGTTTCCAAATTGCCTGGGCAACATGTATTAATTAATCAGATAGTGGATGGCAGTTTTCCTGCCCACCATCCTGATCCTAGCGTAGCTGCCAACCTTGTACAGTTACAAGAATTAGTTTTGGCTGAAGAATGCGATATAGGGTTTGCTTTCGATGGAGATGGCGATCGCTTAGGGGTAGTGGATGATAAAGGAAATATTTTATATGGCGATCATCTCTTATTGTTGTTAGCAAATGACTTACTGTTGCGGCACCCGGGAGCGAAAATAGTAGCTGATATAAAAAGCAGTAATGTAGTGTTGCAACAAATTGCTGCCTGGGGAGGCACTCCAATTTTATGGAAAACGGGGCATTCCTTTATTAAGATGAAGATGAAAGAGGAAGGGGCGCTGCTGGCAGGAGAAATGAGTGGGCATCTATTCTTTGCTGAAGATTACTACGGCTTTGATGACGCAATATTTGCTGCGGCTAAAATGATGACTATTGTTGCGTATCAAGCAAAGCCTCTCAGCGAATTGTTAGCTGCGCTGCCTAAGATGATTAATACTCCAGAAATCAGAATAGATTGCCCTGAAGAACGCAAGTTCCCTATTATTAAAGAGGCAAAAGAGTATTTAAAAGCTCACGGGATTGTATATTCTGATTTAGATGGGGTGCGTGTGGCTAGTGATCAGGGGTGGTGGCTCTTACGGCCATCTAATACACAAAGTTGTCTTGTCGCAAGGGCAGAAGGTATAGACATAAAAACGCTTCAGGAGACTATCAGCCAGCTTAAAAGTTGTTTAGCGGCGTGTAATGTTAGTATAGACCTCTAATCTACTTAGACCAAATTTAGAAAATAATTATGCATTTGAAGCTGTTCCTTTTTAGCCTGCAGTGTGATACTTCTGTGAGGTCGAATGGTTTTTTGTATCCAACTTATTTTGTGACAATACGATGGTGATATTGCAGGCTTCATAAGCTGGTGCTATTATGGCCAGGGCAAGCATGATGGAGATTGAAAATGAGTGTTATACCAAGTTTAGGAAATAACTATGCATTTGAAGCGGCACCTATTATTTCCGCTGAAAACTACTACAAAGCAATGGCCAATAAAGATATATCAGGTGTGGCGCAATATCTGCATCCAAATGTGCGATTTACGGCTCCCTTGGCAGAGAGGGTGGGGAAAGAAGCAGTACTTGAATCTGTACAATAATTTATGAATTTTTTTAACACCCTAACAATACGCGCAAAATTTGGCTCTCAGGATCAAGCTATGTTGGCTTATGATATAAACTGTCCAATTGGGATTTGCCGAGCAGCGGCGCTGGTGCAATTCGAAAATGGCTTAATCGTGAGTATCGAGCTATTTTATGACGCACGACCATTTGTGCAGTAAAAAACTCTAGTTTGTTTCCTCCCTCTTCTCCGGCAGGAAGCCACCCACCTGCGCGTTCCAGAGGGTTTTGTATAACCCACCTTGCATCACGAGCTCCGCGTGAGGGCCATCCTCCACGATTTTTCCTTGCTCAAAGACGAGTATACGGTCCATGTGCAGTAGGGTAGAGAGGCGGTGCGCAATGACTAAGGTGGTTTTGCCCTGCATCAACTCCCACATGCTCTCTTGGATCTCGCTTTCAGTCACTGAGTCGAGTTGTGAGGTCGCCTCATCCAAGATCAAGATCGGGGCATTCTTCAGGACAGCACGAGCTATCGCAATACGTTGACGTTGCCCACCGGACAGCTTGACGCCACGTTCGCCTACCAGCGAGTCGTAACCTTGCGGAAGCTTGGCGATGAACTCGTGAGCATTCGCACTGTGAGCAGCCTTCACCACCTCCTCATCCGAAGCTTCGATACGACCATAACGTATATTGTCCATCAGGCTACGGTGGAACAGGGAGGGATCCTGCGGGATCATCGCTATGTTGTTACGTAGCGAGTCTTGTGTAACCTCGCGGATATCCTGCCCATCGATCAAAATAGCACCCTCTGTTACGTCATGCAGCCGCAAGATTAGGTTGACGAATGTCGACTTGCCGCTGCCAGAGTAGCCGACCAGGCCTACCTTCTGCCCCGCCTCAATCACAACTGACTTGTTGTGGAACAGGGGGTCGGTCCCCTTGTAATGGAATTTTACCCCCCAGAAGGTGATCTGCCCACTGGGCACCTTAAGCACCGCAGCACCTTCGTTGTCCTTTATCTCCAGGGGCACAAAAAGGCTAGCCAAGCTCTGCTTGCATTTGCCTGTAGCTTTGTTGAGTTCATCAACTTGCTCCATAGCCCACCAAGTCATGAAGCCAACCTCAACACTTAAACCTAAAATAAGTGCAAAATCACCTATAGTCACCATGTTCTGCATCCGCAAGTGGATCAGAAAGTAGAGCATAACTCCAAGCATAATAGAAAGGGAAAACCCTTGCATTAAGTGCATTTTGAGCAAGAAAATCTCTTTAGTTTGGAAGGCCTTTTTTGTTAGACATAAGACTTTGCCAAGGTACGATATTTCATAAGTACGTCTGGCAAAAATACGTACGTTACTGGCATTTGTGATACTGTCTGCTAATTGGCCGGCGACCACAGATTCAGAACTAGCATGAGATTCCGATAAATCAATGAGACGCCTAGACATGCGAAGGCTAATTCCAGAAAATATCATAAACCATATTAGCAGGGCAGCAGAAAACTTCGGGTGTACATAATACATGCTGATTAGTGAGCCACTCAACAGTACCACCCCACGAAGCAGATGCCTCGAGATATCGTGTACAATACGTTCTATATTATCGGCCAAAGTGTTGACTTGGCTAGAAATACGTCCAGCTAAATTGTCCTGGAAAAATTGATGGGATTGGCTATGTATATAGTTAAATGTTTCACTAATAATCTGATTTTTTAGCACAGGCTCTAACTTGTAATTCAAATACCCCATGCCGCGCCAACAGAGATTATGCACCTCAAAATTTAGCACAAACAATATAGCGGGCCAAAAGATAAGAGATATGACGTTATCTAGTTGGGCATGGTTTAAAGTGTCAACCATGTGCTGGATAAGCAAGCTAGTAAATGGCGACCACAGCCCAGTAAGCATAGCAAGGCATGCAAAAGCTATGGCAAATCCCTTGTATGCTTTCAAAAAATGCCATATGAAAGACCACAAATTTTGTGACAGCGCGTTGTTCATGTTATCTGTTATATTACCTGCTTCAGCATAGCTTTCCGCCCAGGGTTATTCAAAGTTAAAGAGTATAAAGTGACCTTGTAGAAATATTCACAAGTCACGGGATCATTATGGAAGGTACTTAAAATACTTTCAAGAGTCAAATCAAAAACGAGTTTGAAGGGCCGCACTATACATCTTCGTTTAATTCTCCTATATAATAACCCAAAGTTAATGATTTGAGGCCTAGACCTCGTTCCTAATAGGTATCACCAACATCTCCGCAATTACAGTATGTATTATTCTTTGTTCCATTGGTTCCAGTTATTAGCGCTCTGATAGTAGCTTAGCATTTCTTCCAGCAACTCAGCGTCGTATTCGGTTGGTACCCAGGTGTCAAGTTGACGACGAAAAAAGCTGACTTGACGTATTGGTTTTAAGATTGCCATCTTATCAGGAGTAAGGTATCCAAGCTGTTGGTAATTAGAGATAAATGCTCTTTGAAGTTTTGGGCCACTTTTTAACATATCTTGGCCATAAAAATGGCTGTCATAGCTAAAGTTCAAAAGTCCAAGTAAGGTTGGTGCTAGATCAATTTGGCTTGAAAGAGTAGTAATGTATTTGGGTTTGATGGTCTTAGGTGCATAAATCAACAAGGGAATAAGATATTTATCCGGGTCTAGCTCAAGCTTGCCACTGCTGCCTGCAGTGTGATCAGCAATAACTACAAATATTGTATTATTAAACCAGGGATGAGTACGTGCATCATCGATAAATTTACCAATAGCATAGTCGGTATATTTCACCCCACCTTTACGCCCCCCTGGAGACAGAATATCTATCCGTCCTGCGGGGTAGGTAAAAGGACGGTGGTTGGAGGTAGTTAACACCACGTCAAAAAAAGGCTTATTTTGCTTGTACGCGTGGTCATTTTCCTTTAAGACTCTATTGAAAAGGTCCTCATCAGCCACTCCCCATATATTGCCGAAGGTAATTTCATCTTGCTGGAGGTCTGCTCGATCTATAGTTTGATAACCGTTGGCCGCAAAGAAGCTATTCATGTTATCAAAATAACCAAACCCTCCATATATAAACTTGTTGGTATATCCATGCTGCTTAAACACTGAGCCTAAATTAAACAAATTGCCATTGTCAGGGCGGCGTACTATCGAATTGCCGGGTAAAGGGGGTATAGAAAGGGTGGTCGCAGCTAAGCCATATACTGTTCGCGTGCCTATAGCTCGCAAATTGGTGAAAAAGAGAGATTGCGCTGCCAGCTTATCTAAATTAGGTGTAAGATTCTCACTGTTACCAAAGGCTGCCATATAATCTGCACTTAGGCTTTCAACAATAATTAAAACTACATTATGATTTAACGCAGGCCTTGAGCTGTGTACTTTATGTATAATATTATCGCCCACAAAATCCTTGGGGTTATTTGATAGGTGTGTTCGTACTTTGAGAAGCAGCTTATGTTGTTCACCAGTTAAATAGAATTGTTCGAAAGGCAACTCATTGCGCCAATAAGCAGAGAAGAACTCATATGTACCGTTCTTAGCAATTTCATTTAGGTAGCGGTTAGAGCTGACTTCAGTTATATGGGTGTTAATTAAAAAGAAAGAGCATAACATTGCCAGAATGCTGCCCGTAATTGCCCAACATCTGCTTGCTAGCTTAGGCACATACTGGACGCTAGGCCAATATTTTAGGTAAGCAGCTGTTAAGAGCATAGAAAGTATAGCAATAAGTGCCAGCAGGGGCAAGACGTGGTAAGATTCCCGGATATTACCTACAACCTCGCGGGTATATATCATGTAATCTACCGCTATAAAGTTAAAGCGGGTAGCGAATTCATCCCAAAATAGCCACTCTGCTACTGCTGTGAAAAATATAATGTAGGTAAAGATGAAAAAAATCAGAGCACTGATATTCTTGTCTGTACGGCTCCCATGCTTATGGGCGGGGAGAAAAAATAAGTATAATGTAAGTGGTGCAGCAAAATAAGTAAAAACTGCTAGATCCATAATAAGGCCGCTAGTAAGGGCTGCGCTAATATTGAATATATCTATGTCAAGATTGCTTTTCTGTAGCAAAAATAACGCCCCCCGCAGCAGGGTCTGGACTCCTAAAAACAGGAGAATAAAAGGGGTCAATCGTTTTAGGTAATAGCGCGCGATCAGCATAATTAGGTATATTGTTTTAGGCCACAAACACTATATGCGACCCACCCCTAAATACAAGGGCGATGAAAGAAGTATTCCTCTTATACCAACTCCCAGCTAAAAGATTACAGCGTCGCTCCTCACTCATGTAGATTTTACTACACATCGCTCCTTGTACTGTTTTAGCTGAGAGTAGGTATTATGGCGCACAAGCAAACCTAGCGGCTTTGCTGCAAATTAAGATTAGAATCTTTACCTTTGTTCTAAAATTTGTGCTGCTGGAGAGGTGTCCCCCAACAGCACAGCCTCTTCTCCTTGTAGGAATTTATAGCATATTTTTGGATAGTTTGCAAAAGATTTATTAGTAGCAATCCTATTAAAAGACTAATATATATTTAAAATAATAAACACCAAATTTTTAGCCTCTTTAAGGGCCTGTGGGTTACTAATACTCCTGGCTTAGAGGTATACCAAATTTAGGAAATAACTTGCGCATCAAAATGTTTTGTAGGAGGTCTATAACCATTCCCATAAGGTGTAACGAATTATTAATAACAAAATAATTGACGAAAAAAAGATATATAGCACCTTACGAATGGTAATCACTGTTTTATGGTGCGCCTATGTCAGAATTTCAATATTACGAGTTCCGCAAACTTGATGGTATTATAACCACGGATGAGATCAAAAAAATTGAGCAGCTTTCCAGCAAGGCTATAGTAGTTGGCAATGTTGCCACTTTTACCTATCATTTCGGTGATTTTAAGCATGATCGTAAAAAAATATTGCTGGAATATTTTGATATCATGCTGTACGTCGCAAATTGGGGGATGAAGGACTTGATGTTTAAAATATCCATACATTTAGTTGATATGGATAGAATAGGGGTCTATGAAAACGATAGAGCAGTAGAGATCGAATATACTTCGGAATACGCGATTGTCACGCTGATCTTTCACGAAGAAGATGATTGGAAATCGATTGATGAGTGCGATTTATCCTATGTGTTAACTAGTATGATAGGGTTGCGGAAAGCATTGATAACGCGTGATTATAGGGCACTTCATATGGCTTGGTTAAAAGCATATGGTGAAGTCGATGATCCGGCTTTAGCCGATTTACCAGTGCCAGATAATCTTGCCGATTTAACCTCGGAATTAGAGGCCTTTGCTGAATTTTTCGAGCTAGATCGTGACGTTTTGCTGATTGCCGCAAGTAGAAGTGCAGTAAGTAATATGCCTAACCTGCATCAACTGCCTAAGCACTGCGGAAATGAGACGATATCTTACTAAATTACTAGATGGCGAACCATTGGTCCGCATGGAGCTAATGCGGGCATTGAAGGGTCGAAAGTAATATTCAACAGTAATGGAGAATCGTTTGGCTTAACTACCGATTCTTCAAAAGAGGTGGCTAAAATATATAACTTAAACGCTTCCAACATAAAACCAAAATGTAGCGTATCAAAAAACTACAACCCTCATTCTACCTCATTCTCAACTTACCTTAGGATAAAGTCGAGAAATGCTATGCCAAAATTCCTCAAAAATTCTTGCTGTGAACTTATTTACCAAGCTTAGGTATAAGCTAGTATGCTTAACTTTTGCTATAATACCAAGTCTCAGCTAAAAGATTACAGCGTCGCTCCTCGCTCATGTAGATTTTACTACACATCGCTTTTTGCTCCTTGTACTGTTTTAGCTGAGAGTTGGTATAACACATGTTCGTATAGATTTTTTAATATATTTAATATAGACTAAAAGTAAGTTATCTAATGGCTATGCTATTGCTGCATTTTATGATAGAAGAGTGCTCCAATTGCATAAGTAGAACTTAATAAC
>JANPII010000172.1:0-18363 GCA_031424915.1 Pseudomonadota bacterium | reverse complement strand
GCCATAATGCCAGCATGTTGAGCCGGGCTGTCTGGTACCACCTCTCCAACTTCATTGGAGAGTAATACTTGGCCATATAACATAAGGGTTATAGATATAATAGTGATTGCCAGAATATAGTTTGCGGCAGGGCCTGCAAATACTATGAGAGCTTTTTGCCACAATGGCTTAAGATAAAATGCCTCTTTCTTTTCTTCAGCATTCAATTGCGCTATTTCCGTAGAGTCAGGAAAGCTTGCGGGACCTGCATCACCAAGCATACGAACATAGCCGCCTAGTGGCAGCCAGCCAATCTTCCACTGAGTTCCAGAATGACTCACCCGGCTATATATTGCTTTACCAAAGCCTATGGAAAACTCCTGCACACGTACGCCAAAAAGGCGTGCCACACTATAGTGGCCAAGCTCATGTATGAATACGATTAGGCTGATGACAAAAGCAAATATCGCAATCGACTGTAGTGTATTTAAAATATGATCCATTGCTACCCCTAAAAACTAGATTATACCAAGTCTAGGAAATAAGTGCACAGCAAGAATCTTTGAGGAATTTTGATATATCATTTGAGACGCCTGTATTCAAATACTTGCGCGAAAATGGTATGTTAAAGTTACTAAAAAGGCTTCAAGTGTGCACTTATTTCCTAGACTTGGTATTAGTAGTATAAGCTAAAGCTTAAGATAAGGCAATATCAATGCAGAATACGGATTCGTTAATAAGTAATTCTCGTGCTCAACAGTATGCTTGCGCTATATGCCATAATGTGTTACCATTTTCTCGCACAACAATTTGCTAGGGCTTGATCCTGGCAGAAGTGCTGAAACAGGTGGGTTTCTTTTGGTGCTATGTATATTTACTTAGCGCACCCATCCTACGATTAACCAAAAGCAAAAAGAGGAATATAGTGAGCAATCCATTTAATTTTACCATAAAAGAGATGATCGAGTGTGGAGTACATTTTGGTCATAAACAGAATCGTTGGAACCCAAAAATGCGGCCTTATATCTATGGCAGCAAAAATGGTATCCATATTATTGACTTGCAGCAGACGGCCCCAATGTTGGCTCAGGCGGCGCAGGTATTGAAAAAAATAGCAGCTCGTAATGGCCGTATTTTATTCGTAGGAACTAAACGTCAAGCTTCTGATATTGTAGCAGAGTATGCAACTCGCTGTGGACAGAATTATGTCAATCACCGTTGGTTAGGTGGCATGCTTACTAACTGGGGTACCGTATCTAACTCTATCAAAACATTGCGTGAGCACGAGGCCATTTTAGTAGATGAAGCATCAAACGAACGCTTGACTAAAAAAGAGCGTATTGAATTAACCAGAAAGCAACAGAAACTAGAGCGCGTTTTAGGCGGTATCCGTAACATGGGTGGTATGCCTGATATAGTATTTGTATTGGATACTATCCAAGAAGCTTTAGCGATTACTGAGGCCAACAAGCTGGGTATCCCAGTGGTGGCTATTGTTGATACTAATGCACCATTAGATGGGGTTGATTACGTGATACCAGGAAATGATGATGCGCGTAAAGCTATTGAACTATACTTTCGTGTAGTGGCTGAAGCAATTTTGTCAGGTATTGAAGAGGGCATGGTTGCATCTGGTGTAGATCTTGGTGCTAGTGAAGTACAAGCAGTAGAACTGGAGTCACCAGCATCTACGGAAAATGTATAAAGGAGAGTAGAAAATGAGTCCACAAATAGAGGTAAGCGCAAGCGCGGTAAAGGCGCTGAGAGATAGAACGGGTGCAGGTATGATGGATTGCCGTAACGCATTGTTAGAAAACAAGGGCGATATGGAAACATCTATTGAATACCTACGTAAGAAAGGATTGGCAGCGGCCTCTAAAAAATCTGGTAGGGTGGCAGCTGAAGGAGTAATAGCTGTAAATGTTAGTGCAGATGGCAAAAAAGCCTCAGTGATTGAAGTAAACTCTGAGACTGACTTTGTAGCTAAAAACTCGCAGTTCCAGGAGCTCGCTCGCAAAATAGCAAATGTAGCTGGAGAATATAACAATGATGTTGAATCATTGAAGCAAGCGCGTCCTAGCGGCTTCAGCCAAACTGTGCAGGAAATAGTTGTTGAGCACATTGCCATTATAGGGGAAAACTTAAATCTGCGTCGTATAGCTACTATAAGTGTAACAGAAGGCGTTGTAGCGCATTATGTGCATAACATGGTGGCAGATCAGATGGGAAAAATCGGCGTACTTGTTGCTCTAGAATCAAAAGCACCTGTAGAACAGTTAAAGCAGTTAGGTAAGCAGCTGGCTATGCATATTGCAGCCACTTCTCCTGAGGCATTGCGTATTGAAGATCTAGACCCTAAAAGAATTGAAAAAGAAAAAAATATTCTGCGTGAGCAATCTTTGGCCTCTGGCAAGCCTCCTGAAGTTATTGAAAAAATGTTGGAAGGACGTGTGCGCAAATTCTTCGAAGAGGTTGTACTGCTTGAACAAGTATTTGTAATGGATGGTAAAACAAAAGTTAGCGTTATCATCGAAGAAGCAACCAAAGTTGCTGGCACACCAATCAAAATTGCAGGCTACGTAAGATTTGCATTAGGTGAAGGTATAGAAAAAGAGCAGACCGACTTCGCAGAAGAAGTGGCATCTATGGTAAAATAACCAATGGTAGGGACAACGTGTTATATCGTACCAAAGTTTTAAGATCATTATTATTAATCTTTCTAATTTACGTATTGACGCTTAGCTATTTTTTTGTAGCACAGCGTAGCATGATATATGAGCCAACTAAAGGTGGAGCAGGATTAGCATCATACTGGTCGCAAGGCGAGATGAAGGAAGTAAAAGAAGTCACTATTGAAACTAGCGATGGAGTGAAGCTACAGGCTTGGTATCGACAGCCCGATATAGGATATGATATGGTTCTGTTCTTGCATGGCAATAGTGGAAACCTTGAAAAACGTGCAGCTAAGCTACAAGTGTTAGCTGATATGGGTTATGGCTTCCTTATTCCATCTTGGCGCGGTTTTGGCAATAGTACAGGCTATCCTGATAGTAAGGGGATTAACCTAGATACACAAGCAGCGGTAAATTTTTTACAGCATAGGGGTTATGACCCAGCAAAAGTGGTATTAGTGGGAGAATCATTAGGCAGCGGTCCTGCGGTACAAATAGCACGGACTCATGAGTTTAAGGGCGTATTACTGATTACTCCCTATACTTCTTTACATAATCGTGGCAGTGAGATGTATCCCTATCTCCCAATTCATAGCCTAATGAGTGATGATTTTGATAACATTAGCCATATACAAGAGATACGCTCACCAATACTCATCATACATGGCACCAATGATGATATGATACCCCATGGGCATGCAGAACAATTAATTGAAAAAGCTAATGAGCCCAAGAAGTTAGTGTTATATCCTGGTAAAGGGCATAGCAATTATGATGTGGTAGCTGTCTTTGGCGAAATGCGCAACTTTTTTGGTATGGCTAATAATCATAAAGAAATTGTATACCATCAAAATATGGAGCTAAATGTTAAACATGCCCTTAACATAGTGTCTAAAGCAGAAGCTAATCTAGAGCCTATCAAAGATGAAAGTAAAGTATCTACAGGAGAAGATAAGGAGCAGGGTACATTGAATAGTACTTCTAATGAACCTGCAACACATTGATCTAGCAATAATTGGAGCAGGCCCAGTAGGCCTGTTTTGTATATTCCAAGCTGGAATGTTCGGCATGAGCAGCGTAGTAATAGATGCGCTGCCACAAATAGGTGGGCAATGCTCTGCACTATATCCCGACAAGCCTATATACGACATTCCTGGACATCCTCACATTTTAGCCCACCAATTGGTGGAGCAACTAGAAGTGCAGGCTGCTCCCTTTGCACCTACATATTTACTAGCGCAGCAAGTGACAACTTTAATACCCCAACCAAACGGGATAGAAATAGAGACGACAGCAGGAAGCAAGATGTTGGCAGGATGTATTATAATTGCTGCAGGTGGTGGCATGCTACGTCCAAAACGCCTACCTGGCATTGAGGAGAGCAAATCTATATTTTACTCGGTACAAAACATTGAGCAATTTCGTGATCGCACTGTAGTAATTGCAGGCGGTGGAGACTCTGCAGTAGATTGGGCTCTTCTCCTATATAAAATAGCCCGCAAAGTGTATCTAGTACACCGCCGCCCTAAGTTTCGCGCTGCTGCTCATAGTGTTGCGCAGCTATTAACACTAGCTCAAAGTAAGGAGAGGATGGAAGTAGTAACCCCTTACCAATTACATGGAATAAAACAGCAAGACGGTTTGTTGCAAGCGGTACAGGTAGCAGACCTAGACGGAGCAGTGCGTACGATAGAGGCGGATATTCTCGTTCCTTGTTTTGGGTTGGAGAACGATTTAGGACCTATAGAACAATGGGGCGTAGAGCTAGAGCAAAAGCATATTGTAGTGCAACCACACTCCATGCAAACAAATTTGCCTCGAGTATACGCTATTGGCGATGTTGCGATTTATCCTGGTAAGCTCAAGCTTATTTTAACTGGCTTTGCTGAAGCAGCGCTTGCATGTAACCATGCGCGCGGAGTACTGCATCCCGATCAAGCATGGCACTTTGAATACTCTACAACTAAAGGTATTCCTACTGTTCATAGTTAGTTCAATCTGCTGCGCGCGAAGTAAATTCGACGCTTGCAGATCTGCCTTTCATTTGTGATTCTATACTTCAAACAATGGCTAAAATAACCCGAACTATGGATAAGAGGAAGGTAGGGAACGCTTAAAAGTGGCAATTATAGCGTCATTGCGACGCAGTGGACGCGGCAATCCAGAATACTTGCTGGATCACCACGCCCCTTCGGGGTTCGTGATGACCACCCTATGGTCCTTTCCAAACATTATATACTCTCTTATTCGTAGTTCGGGTTAAATACACGTTTTATATTTCTCATGCTTTTGCCCTATATCCATTCATGGAACTTTACAAGTTATAGCAACTCTCAGCTAAAACAGTATAAGACGAGCGATGTGTAGTAAAATCTACATGAGCGAGGAGCGACGCTGTAATCTTTTAGCTGAGAGTTGGTATAAGCGCTTGCTTTTTGTTACAAGAAGGGATATACAGATTTCACTCATGGCGGAGTAGCTCAGTAGGTCAGAGCAGAGGAATCATAATCCTTGTGTCGGGGGTTCGAATCCCTCCTCCGCTACCAATATTTGGCCTAAAGCCCTTTTAGCGTTGTTGCGCATGTCCCTATCTTTTGGAAACTTTCTGTCAAGTAAAGATACTGTTATTAGTGCTGATGCGTTTGCCTTGAGCATGCAGCAGCTAAAAGCTCCAGAGCATAAGCGTCTGGCAATTGCAGTATCGGGTGGGATCGATAGCATGTGTTTGGTGTACTGCGCGTTGCATTATCAACATAGTAAGCCAATAGTGGCCCTAATTGTAGACCATGGATTGCGGCAAGAGTCAGGAACTGAAGCAAAATGGGTAGCAAGCTACTTAAAGCAGAAAGGTATAGAGGGACACATCTTGCGTTGGCAAGGAGATAAGCCCCATAGCAACATACATCAAATTGCCAGGAATGAACGTTATAAGCTGCTGACTGATTATTGCCAACAGCATAATATTACCGCCCTAATGGTAGGGCATAATCGTAATGATCAAGCCGAAACAGTGCTGATGCGTATCCTGCGTGGTACAGGAATTACGGGACTTACGGGCATTCCTCAAAAAGGCAACCATAACGGGATAGCTATATTGCGGCCTTTGTTGCATTTTACCCGTGCGCAGATCATGGCAACTATGAAAGAGGCTGCTTGGCAGTGGATAGAGGATCCATCGAATCACGACCCTAAGTATACTCGTAGCGTACTTCGTAAGTGGCTTATGGCTCTACCACAACCTGAGCTTGCAGTTCAGCGCCTGGACCTACTGGCTCACAACGCTCAGCGTGCAGAAGACTATCTGCAGCAGCAAACCAAACAATTTATTACTGCTAGCACTGCTGTCATCATTACAAAGTATGGCCATACCATAACTATGGACCATAACGCTTTTAGCACGGCGCACCAGGAAATAGCATTGCGTGTATTGCGCCATCTGTTGCTTGACGTAGGCACAGCTACAATGCCACCGCGTCTTGAGCGCTTAATGCGTCTATATCAGCATATTATTGCTCCGCCTATGGCAGCTCGTACTCTTTGCGGTTGCAAAATATGGGTGAAACAGGGGGTGATTCATTTCGCTGTAGCTACGTAAGCATTCAGATGTGTGGTTTAGGCTGTATAAATATGCATTTCATGTTTTCTAGCTGTCCTATCGCGGTATCCACTTCAAAGCTTGTAGCTTATATGAACCCCGTGGTCCAAGCCACGGGGTTTACTTACTGTGCGCTATAATATAACTTTTAAGCCATTTCCAACAGAAATGTAAGTATGAACAGGCATTGTTCTATCCATACTTAGAAGTTAAAAATGTCAAAGATTATTTAGAATGACTACTGCTTTCTTGAGAAATAGAGGAGTATTTTTCTTCAATTAACTCAACCACTTTGCCTGCAAATATCTTTTTAGTAAATAGTGGGGTGATTTCTACTTTATCTACTGCTTTATCGCGTCCTACAGCAGGAAATTTGCCTTCTTTACTACGTGCTACAATATCCTGCAACACTACATTTTCAAAGATGGTAGCTTGGGAAGCACTATTGGGTCTATGCCCAACAGCAACCTTTAGCACAACGTACGCTTTGCAAAGCCATTCGGAAGCATCCCATAAAGCTATTTCATAAGCTTCTTTTGTTGTATTTTCACTTATTTCCTTAAATTGATTGATTACCTTTGCACAAAAAGAATTAATTTGGTTTATCGCTTCAAAGTAATCATCATTTGTTATATCCCATTTATCATACAGACGCTGCTCTAATCCGCGGCTAATTGCTCTATCTATCAAATATTTATTAGTCTGTGCCTTTTCATTTTTTTCTCGGTCAAGTGCTAAAACATTGCCATTTTCTAAAGTGCTATATAAGTTCCCTTTCTTCAGCTCACCTATTGTATTTTGAAGTAATTTATTAGCTTCAATATAACACCTTATGTCCCAATAAGATCTATAAAAGTCTGCGGCATTTTCTGATAATTCTACATTTAAAATTTTAATTGCATATAGAGCTTCTAACTGTAACGTAGTGGCTATAAAATTAAGGCTGACTGAACCTTTGCTGATTTTATAGGCGTTGGAACCCTCTAAGAAAAATTTTAATAGCACATTTTCTGCTGAAGGTGAATGTTCTTTTCTTAGCTCTTGTAGAAGATCATAAACAATATTCATAGGGAATCTCCCAGGTGCTGGAGAAGTGAATTTATAGTTATGAACACTTTTCACCCATACGTGAAAACTCGTAACTATTTTAAAGTCCTATGTGCCAATGATCTCTTCTTTTCTCATTAACTTAATAGAAAGATTTGTAATTGCACTAGCCACTGTTTCCATTACCTCAGCAGCAGAAAGATTTTGTTTTTCAATTAGTATACCCAAATTAGCTAATGCTTTTTCAAAAGTAATAGTTTTGCCGTCCTCGAAATGCATAACTTTTCTCATGTCAACTCTGCTTATAATATCTTTCATATTTTACCTCTTGGTTTGTTTTAAATACAAAAGCAACACCATTAGACTATTACAATGCTGTCAATATACAATTTATTAAATATTTATAAAATAAATTGGGTGTGGTATTGATAGATAATTGTTATTATAAGGTGGATGGAATGCTTCTTATGAAGCAGTGGTTACAACCCCATAGCATAGCGGATAAAGTTGCGTTTGAGCTGTGGTAGCTTATCGACAATTCGTAGGCCTAAGCCTCGAATTAAAGGCAATGGCATAATATTATTTACAAATAAGCAATTAAGCGCATGAGTTGCTTCGATCATCAGGTTGCTATCTCCTTGGCGTTGCCGGTTATAGTCACGCAGAATAATTTCTGAACCAATGTTTAAGCCCAGCTCTAACTGCTCTTGAATCAGCTGCGCTAAGCAAGCAATATCGCGTACTGCCAGATTAAAGCCTTGGCCTGCAAGTGGGTGGATGGCATGTGCAGCATCTCCTACTACTACCACCCTTTTGGCAAAGTATTGCCTACAGTTCACTAGGCGCAGTGGGAAAAAGCGTGCTTTGCTTGCAAGGCTAATCTCTCCTAAGTAACCATCAAAGCGCATAGCAATGAGCATCTGAATATCTTCTGCACTCATGGCTTGTAAGCTCTCTTGTACTTCTATATCTTCTACCCATACTATAGAGGAGGAATGCCCACCTTTTTTTGGCAAAATAGCAAAAGGGCCAGAGGGCAGAAACTGTTCCACTGCCACGCCACAATGATCAGCAGAATGCTCAACATCACAGACTATAGCCATCTGCTTATAGTCATGTACTTGCACCTCTACGCCTAGGCGTTTGCATAAGCCAGAGCTACGGCCATCAGCCACAATCATTAATTCTGCAATAAAACTTTCAGTGCCGCAATCTATGTGGGCAAGGTCGTTGGTATAACGCACTTTGCTTGGTGAGGTGCCATAATGGATGGTGATATTAGGATACTGAGCAATTGCCTTCATAAGTAGGTCGCGTAGTTGTTGTTCTTCCAACATATAACCGAAACAGTCTGCCTCTACGGTTTGAGGTTCGAAATCTAGGGTAGCATTTGAAGTATAATCCCATACACGTATATGATTTATTGCCTGCCCTAGATTCTCAATGTCCCTAATACCGGAATTTTGATATTGCACTATAGAGCCCATGGCTAATGCCAGTAACCGAGATGGCTCTCCTGTGGGTGGTAATATTGCTTGCTCTTTTTCTAAAATAGTAACGTCAACGCCGGTGCGTGCTAGCATGCAGGCCGCGGTAAGGCCTGTGTAACCTGCTCCTACTATAACTACTCTTTGTGGTTGCATGTTGGTACTCTATTTTTGGTTTTTTACAACTTTCCGCATAGCCATTCCTTTTTTCGGCAAGTTGACTTGCCGCTGACGTGCTATTGCCATTTCGTCAGCACCTACATTCTTGGTTATGGTGCTGCCTGCTGCAACTAAAGCTGCATCAGCAATGTCGCATGGTGCTATGATGCAAGTGCCTGAGCCTATAAACGCCTCTTTGCCTACGGTAGTACGGTGTTTCTTAAAGCCATCATAATTACAAAATACAGTGTTAGCACCTATATTTACCCCCTCTTGAATATCTGCATCTCCAATATAAGCCAAATGTCCAGCCTTGCTGCCTGCGCCAATATTACTGTTTTTTACCTCTACGAAGTTACCTATGTGTGTATTTTGACTTAAGTTATTATTACCACGTAACCTTGCAAAAGGGCCGACTCTACAGCCTTGACCGATGATACTATATTCAACATATGAAAATGGCAGTATCTCAGTTGCAGTATCGATAGTGACACCTTTACCTATTACAACATATGGATGCAGGGTGGCACCCGCTTCTATTTTAGTGTCTGCTGCTAGGAATACTGTATCTGGTGCCAGCATTCTTACTCCACTTTCCAATAATTGATTACGTAAGCGCTGTTGCATGGCAATTTCAGCAGCAGCTAGTTGTGCATAGTTATTTACACCCAAAACCTCATCCTCTTCAGTAAGCATGTATATACACTCTATACCACGACGTACTGCTATTTTAACAGTATCAGTTAGATAATATTCCCCGCTAGTGTTCTCATTGCCAATGCTACTTAGTAGCTCAGGAAGGGTAGCGCTATCAAACATAATGATACCAGAGTTGCAAAGCTCTATTGCCTTTTGTTCTGCATTTGCCTCGCGTTCTTCTACTATGCCTAATAAAGTATCGGTTCCTGCTACAACCAAGCGCCCATAGCCATAGGGATTAGAAGAATGGAAGCCTAAGCATAAAACTTTAGCTCCTGGATTCTCGTTCATGGCTTGATTCATGTTTTGGAGTGTCTTTCCTGTAATTAAGGGTGCATCGCCATATAGCACTATAGTTCTTTCCCGAGATGGTCCTGTAGCTATCCCACAGCGTGTAGCGTCGGCTGTGCCTAGGCGCTCTGTTTGTATAGCTATGGTATAAGGATATTTAGCCTGTAGCTCCTGTGCTACTTTATGATTCACAAGCTCAGGGCTTGCTACTACTCTAATATCTTGGCTATCTAAAGATTGTGCTGCCATAAGCACATGCTCTAACATGTTGCAGCCCGCTACTTCATGCAGTACTTTGGGTAAAGACCCACCCATTCTGGTGCCACGTCCTGCACCTAAGATAATGATGGTAACTGACATGTGCGCCCTATTTTAGTTAAGTTGTGAGGGTAGTTTATACCTATGGCTCATATACTTCAAGTGAGTGTTCTATAGATAGGCTATTGTCGCGCCAAAATTCTTAGGCATATACCGTAAGCGGCACCAAGGGCCATAAGGAAACAGCCAAGCCACAGCCATCCCATCATTGGTTTATAATATAAGCGGACCACAGTAGTTCCGTCTGCTTGTATATCAGTCAAAGCAGTATATAGATCATAAAATGGATGATGAAAGATGGCTGTTTCTGCAGTCTGCTGGCGCTCTACTGGATAGATACGCAGCTCGGGATATAGGCGAATATGACCGAAGCTGCTACCATCGATATCAAGCTGTGCAGCTTTGGCTATATAGTTGTCAGCTCGCATTACATAAATATTGCTCAGCGTAATGTTAAAATCACGGAATTGTGTAGTCTGACCTAGCTGTAGTACTTTTTCACCACTTTGAGATATGCCGGCATTAATGGAAATAGAAAAAATGGTCAATGCCACTCCTAGGTGAGCAAATATCATGCTATATATGGGGTTTGTTATGCGTGGGCGGTGTATTACCCATATGCGTATAACTACTATTGCTAGCCACAATGCTACAAAACATAAAGCTAGAACTACTGCTTGCTGAATTTGTAATTGCCAAGCAAGAATTGCTGTTATAAGCGCTGCAGAGCCAATAGAATAGCGTTGGCTAAGCCATATTTGCTTCAGCAACATGCCAGTGCGCATATTAGTATCTGCAGAGCCCAAAGCACAGAACACCAATAGAGGTAAGGTCAATGCACCTCCAAGGGTATTATAATATGGTGCACCCACAGACAAATGTTCATGGCCCATCAACTCTAGTAATGTAGGATAGAGAGTGCCTATGACCACCATGAATGCTAAAACTACTAGAATGAGATTGTTCATCCATAGTAATGCCTCACGCCACCAATGATTATCTTGTTCACCAGAAGCGCTGAGTTGTGGAGCACGCCATAAATAACACAAAAAGCCGAAAGCTCCACATAAGGATAAAAATCCTAAAATCCAAGTGCCGCGTTGTGGGTCTAACACAAAAGAGTGAACTGAAGTAATTAACCCAGAGCGAACAATAAATGTGCCTACTATACTTAATACAAAGACTAAAATTGCTAGTAATGCTGACCAGTTACGAAACATATTGCGTCGTGAACATTCAAACAAAGCATGAATCAAGGCGATTCCTACTAACCATGGCATTAAAGAGGCATTCTCCACTGGGTCCCAGAACCAAAATCCTCCCCATCCTAGCTCTCGGTATGCCCACCAGCTACCCAGACCAATACCCACAGTAAGCAGAGTCCAGGATAACATAACCCATGGCCGCAGCATCCTAGCCCATATTGCGTCAATACGATTAAGAATTAATCCAGCAATGGCTGCAGAATAAGCAAGCGAAAAACCAACATAACCTAGATATAGCACAGGAGGGTGCAGCGCTAACCCAATGTCTTGTAATATGGGATTAAGGCCATAGCCATCAAGGGGTGGGGGAAATATGCGCATAAATGGATTGGAAGTAAAAATGGTAAAACCCAAGAAAAAGCATGATAAGATAGCCTGGCATATCAAAGTACCTCGAACTAGGCTATCTCTTAGATCATTGCACCAAGCAAATCCTAGGCTAAATAATGCTACTGAGCTTATCCAAAGTAACATAGAGCCTTCATGATTGCCCCAAGCAGCAGCGATTTTATATACCATTGGCTTGCTGGTGTGTGAATTATTGACTACATTGAGTACTGTAAAATCCGACACTATGTAGCAATAGATGAGGCAGAGCAAAGCGCCGGTAATCAGTGAGAATTCCGCTGCCCACAGCGCTTTAATTACAAGGGTAGTGCGGCTATATAATCCTGCCCATACTAGAAGGATCGCGCAAACTAAAGCAAGGTATAACGCACTATTGCCTAAATCTGCAATCATAGCCACTCCGGCACAGTTTCATCGCCTTGCATTTGCTCATACGACTCGGCACCACGTACCATGCAATGTTGCCTTTTGCGTACCATAACTTCTGCAGGGCGGGGCCTCATATTATAGTTGTTAGCTAAAGACATGCCGTAAGCTCCAGCTCCCAATATGGCTAGGCCATCACCTGCTTGCATAGTTGGTAAGGCTACATTGGTGCCAAATACGTCGCTACTTTCGCATACTGGGCCGACTATAGTATATAATCTTTGGTCAGGCGATGAGAGAATGGGAACCATACGATGTTGTATATCATATAATGCTGGGCGCATCAGGTCATTCATCCCAGCATCAATAATCAGAAACTCATTTTTGGTATATATTACTTTGCTAATTAATGCGGCACTGCCTGCTACTAGCCAACGCCCTGGCTCAATAATAATCTCCCAGGGCTTGCCTTGAGTTATTTCAGCAATCAGCTTGGCGTATTCTAGCATGCTAAATTTAGGCATATCCTGCATATAATGTGGCACGCCAATTCCTCCACCAAAATCTAAAGACTTGAGCTGATACTGCTCTAACTCATTTGCCAAATCTATCATGCTTGCAAACGCTTGGGCAAATGCTGAAAGCTCAGTAATTTGAGAACCAATATGTACCGATAGTCCTATCAGTTCTATATAGGGTAGGCTTGGTAACATTGCGACTGCCTGGGTAATAGCATCATAATCAAGGCCAAATTTGCTGTGGCGTGAAGCGGTGCTGATTTTATCGTGCGCTCCAGCTGCTACTATTGGGTTAAAGCGCAAGGCTACCTGTGCTTTGCAGCGCATTTGCTTGGCTATATTGTTGAGTGCTTCTAGTTCTTCTATTGATTCTACGTTGATCTGGCGGATGCCGTTTGCCAGAGCATATTCCAGTTCATCAGAGCGCTTACCTATGCCTGAAAATACTATGGACCCAGGCTTAACACCTGCTTCTAGACTCTTTCTGATTTCATAACCTGATACCGTATCTGCACCAATGTTATGTTGTGCCATCAACTTTAGTATGGACTTGCTAGGGTTTGCTTTTACAGCGTAACAGATATTGGCTTTTATATTATATGCGGCAAAAGCTTGCTGCATTTGGCTAAGCTGTTGCTCAATATAAGAAACTGAATAGCAGTAAAAGGGGGTAGGTACCTGCTTACTTAGGTCGGATATTTTTACCTCATCACAATAAAGGTGGCCGTCCTTATAGAAAAAAGCTCCAAGTGTGTTCACTGTGTATGCCATACCCTTATATGCGAGAAGGTGGGATAGTACCCCACAGTTCCTCCAAGTTATAGAGCTGGCGGGTATGGGGGAGGAAAATGTGGACTATAACATCGTTGGCGTCTATTAAAACCCATTCCGCATCAGTTATACCTTCTGCATGTAGTGGTACAACCCCTTCGGCCTTCAGCTTATCCATGACCTTATCAGCTAAAGAGGTGGCATGGCGTGCTGACATAGCAGTGGTCACAACCATATAATCTGCAAAATCTGCCTTGCCTGCCAAGTCAATGTCAACTATTTCTTCAGCCTTGTTTTCTTCAAGCACCGAAATTACTATGTTTTTCATCTGCTCGGCGTTGGGCTTATGCTTTATGTTGAGAGTTTTTTCCATACCTACTGTCTCATCTGAACTAATGGAAGCATGATACTACTAAATGTAGCAATATCGCAAGTGCAGATTTTTGTTATGCTATTAGAGTAAAGCTCAAAAAGTAGCCCCGAATCTTTACTTGAGCTTAGTGGCTAAATAAAAATTCGGGACGTTAGAAGGGTTTAGTAGTGCTTAGGTGTTTTTCCCACTTTCAATTAGTCCAATCTCCTGCGCACAAAAATAGCTTACAGCCATACTCGCAATAGCAGCAATAGAGATTGTAGCCATCAATTCAATAGCAATGGCTTGGCCTCCAGTAGCACCAATTGCTGTGCTGAGTATTGGAGCGCCAATAACTGATAATGCTGAGGCAGAACCTATGCATATAGCAGCAGTAGGAAGTGTAGCTGCAGCTTCAGATTTATATTTACTTGCCGCGTCCCCATCTTTCTGGTTTACTCCAATACCAAAGGCCCAAGTTGCCCCAAAAATCGCTATTGGAGCAATAATAGATAGAGCAAAGCTACTAACACCTTCAAGGATCAGAGCTGTGCCGGTGGTGTATGATGCCAGCATAGGCGCAATGCAAAAGTGGCCTACACCATAACCTAAAGCTACAACACCGATTGCTGCTGATATAGCACTGAGCGTTTTTAGGGCATCCTCACCTTCTATACGGGCGCTTAGTTTTTGGCCTATGACAAGTAGTATCATACCTAAAGCTAAGAATGTAGTTCCTGCTATAACCATTGGTATGGCGCTACTTGGCGCGTGCGCAGTTATACCAGCAGTTACTGTATCACTTGCTGTTAGCCAAATAGTCCCAACAGCAGGGGCACTTAAAGCTGTCCTTATGCCACCCACAATTAGGCCTGCCCCTAAAAGTGCAGGTATTGCTCCTGCGATTGCAATTTTCTTTCCTGTTTTCATGATAATTCCTCATTACATAAATATTATTCTTATTTAATTAGCATTGGTGGCGTTCCATCAATGCCTTCAATAACTAATCTATTCTCAGCTTTACTTGGTGTATAGTTAAAAAATAAAATAAAAAATAGTGAGTTGATAGGGTTGACATGGATATTTCGTGCTATCTGAGCCTCAAGCAGCATTTGTTGGCAGGCTAGGGCAGGTTTATAAAAAAGCTGGCTTGTTAGGGTAAAAATAGTAAATGAAGGCAGTATCAACGTGGGTGATTAAGTTGCGAGTACAAGAATAAATTGCTTGAAATTCTGCCTTATAAAGGCAAGATATAGTGTATAGATAAGAATATGGATGAGCATTAGTAGGAATAAAGTTATATGACAGAATATAAAATAGAGATAGGGCTGGCAAAATTAGATAAGGTGTTAGCTTCCTTAGAACAAATCGCAGCTAAGTCACATCAAGAGGATAGAAGTAATATTGATGCCACTATCCAAAGATTCAAATTTAGTATAGAGCTATTTTGGAACCAACTAAAGGGCATTTTAGAAAGCAAAGGGAGGGTGCAACATTCTAAAAATGTGCTTCAAGAGGCTTTCAAATGGCATCTAATTGATTATGAAAAAGAATGGCTTAAAATGCTGCAAGACAGAGATCTAACTTCGCATACATATGATGAAAAGCTAGCTGACCAGATTTTCCAACACATCCAAACATATATTCCTGTATTAAGGGAAACATTTGATAAGCTACTAAGCAAAATAGCGTACATATGATGTTCAAAGTTAAAGAAATAAGAGCAATAGAAGTGCTGGATAGTCGCGGTAATCCAACGGTAGAAAGTAGAGTAGTGCTAGAGGGAGGATATGTCGGACACGGAATTGCTCCTAGTGGTGCTTCCACTGGCAAGCGCGAAGCATTGGAGCTTAGGGATAAAGATCCAGCTCGCTACCATGGGCGCGGAGTAAGGCAGGCAGTATATAATGTAGACCAAAATATAATGCAGGCACTAGGTAAGAAATCGTATGTGTCTTTGGCAGAGTTTGATCAGGCATTGTGTTTATTAGATGGTACGGCTGACAAAAGCAGGCTAGGAGCCAATGCCCTGGTATCTTGCTCACTTGCGTTTGCTCGGGCATGTGCGAATGCCAGTAATATGCCACTGGCTCGGTGGCTAGCTGCTGAGCATAGCAGTAAATTAAGTATGCCCACTCCAATGGTCAATGTTATTAATGGTGGTGCGCATGCTGATAATGCCTTAGATATCCAGGAATTTATGATAGTGCCATTGCGTGCTATGAGCTTTGCAGAAAAAGTACGGATTAGTTCTGAGGTGTTTTTTACCCTCAAAGCAATCCTTAAAGGAGCGGGGCATAGCACGAATGTAGGAGATGAAGGGGGGTTCGCCCCCCTATTTTTGGCTACTACTCAAGCATTAGACTATATTATGCAGGCTATAGAACAGGCTGGATATAAGCCTGGTGAGGATGTGGCGCTAGCGCTTGATGTAGCAGCAAGTGAGTTTTTTCGAAATGGAGTATACCATTATGATTCTCAAGTATATTCAGCAGAGCAGATGATAAATTTCTATGTGGGATTGATAACACGCTATCCGTTGATTTCATTGGAAGACCCATTGGCAGAAGATGATATACTCGGGTGGCAAAGAATCACAGCAGAGCTGAAAGATAAAGTGATGTTGATTGGAGATGACTTGTTAGTAACCAATCCTATAATTTTGCAAGAGGCTATAGATAAGGGCCTTGCTAATGCTATTATAATTAAGCCTAATCAAATTGGTACATTAACAGAGGCGTATCAGGCAGTTAAATTGGCGCAGCAACATGGCTATAAAGTGGTGGTATCACATCGTTCTGGTGAAAGCGAGGATACCGCGATTGCCCACTTAGCAGCTGCTTGGGGAGCGGACTATATCAAAACTGGATCAATGTCGCGTAGTGATCGTATAGCCAAATACAATGAATTGATACGATTAGAGCAAGATTTTTTTTAGGGCTCTAAGAGGCTACTATTGCGGCCTTGAGTTGTTTGAGTGTGCTGTGCAGCAAAGATTTTATGAAAAAGCCTGTTGACACATTTCAGCTAAGAGGCTATAAGTCTTTCCACGAAGGCAGGAAGCATAAAAGCTTAACTGACCTTTAGTTCTTTTGAAATAGCAAGCAAATACGCAATAATATAGCAAGACGGTGATGCGCGAGAAAACTTTCTCAGCGTATATACCAAATTTTTTTGAGTCATACGTTCTGAGAGTCAATAAGATCAAAACTTGAGAGTTTGATCCTGGCTCAGAGTGAACGCTGGCGGCGTGCTTAACACATGCAAGTCGAACGGATCATATTGGGGCTTGCTTCAATATGATTAGTGGCAGACGGGTGAGTAATACATAGGAATCTGCCTCGCAGTATGGGATAACTGTTGGAAACGACAGCTAATACCGTATATTGCCTAAGGGTGAAAGATTTATCGCTGCGAGATGAGCCTATGCAGGATTAGCTAGTTGGTAGGGTAAAAGCCTACCAAGGCTAAGATCCTTAGCTGGTCTGAGAGGATGATCAGCCACACTGGAACTGAGACACGGTCCAGACTCCTACGGGAGGCAGCAGTGGGGAATATTGGACAATGGGCGAAAGCCTGATCCAGCGACGCCGCGTGAGTGATGAAGGCCTTAGGGTTGTAAAGCTCTTTCAGTAGGGAAGATGATGACGGTACCTACAGAAGAAGCCCCGGCTAACTTCGTGCCAGCAGCCGCGGTAATACGAAGGGGGCTAGCGTTACTCGGAATTATTGGGCGTAAAGCGTGCGTAGGCGGCTAAATAAGTTGAGAGTGAAAGCCCAGGGCTTAACCCTGGAATTGCTTTCAAAACTGTTTAGCTAGAGTATTGGAGAGGATAGTAGAATTCCTAGTGTAGAGGTGAAATTCGTAGATATTAGGAGGAATACCGGAGGCGAAGGCGACTATCTGGCCAATTACTGACGCTGTTGCACGAAAGCGTGGGGAGCAAACAGGATTAGATACCCTGGTAGTCCACGCAGTAAACGATGAGTGCTAGATATCGGGACATTAGTTTCGGTGTCGCAGCTAACGCATTAAGCACTCCGCCTGGGGAGTACGGTCGCAAGATTAAAACTCAAAGGAATTGACGGGGACTCGCACAAGCGGTGGAACATGTGGTTTAATTCGATGTCACGCGAAAAACCTTACCAGGTCTTGACATGATAGTCGTACGGCTAGGAAACTAGCTGGTCGGTTCGGCCGGACTATTACAGGTGTTGCATGGTTGTCGTCAGCTCGTGTCGTGAGATGTTGGGTTAAGTCCCGCAACGAGCGCAACCCTTATCCTTAGTTACCAGCGGGTCAAGCCGGGCACTTTAAGGAAACTGCCGGTGATAAGCCGGAGGAAGGTGGGGATGACGTCAAATCAGCATGGCCCTTACGACCTGGGCTACACACGTGTTACAATGGTGGTGACAATGAGAAGCAATAGGGTGACCTGGAGCCAATCTATAAAAGCCACCTCAGTTCGGATTGTACCCTGCAACTCGGGTACATG
>JANPII010000171.1:0-13735 GCA_031424915.1 Pseudomonadota bacterium | reverse complement strand
GTGCACTTATTTCCTAGATTTGGTATAAGAACTTATAATTATAGCTTTTTTGGGCATTATGAGCTCCAACATTTCGCCGTTTATACACGTGATGCCTCATCGGCAATTATAGCTGGTGTATGTGGCTTTATATTAGCAAAGCACCAGACTATGAGGTTAGAGTTAGTTTGGGTAGAAGAGAAGTACCGCGGGCAAGGATTAAGTACTAAGTTATTTGCTGCTTTAGAGTCTTACGCTAAGGCAAAAAACTGTCAGACTATACAAGTCAGTACCATGGATTTTCAAGGTCTGCCATTTTATGAAAAAATGGGATACCAACTGCTAGGCACCATACCTAAATGGTTTTGCAATAGGGATGAACATTATATGCATAAGGTATTATAGGTTTTTATCTCTAGTGAGCTCAAAGGCAATTAAGGTAGCTGCTTGAACCACAGCTATAGAAATGACTATGGCAATATCATATTGCGCCAAAGACATAGAATAATATGCCTCGAGCGCAGGCAAGTAATATAAATAGGTGTAACTTCCTGCGTAAGCACCAAAACCTATAGCAGAGCCGATTATGATATTGCGACCATATGCACCAGTTTCCCATTCTATACCTGAATCTAGCTTATATTGTAAACCCCCCAAAACTCCACTAATAGCACCAAAGCCTAAGGCTATGCTAACATTGGGTAGTATAGCAAAACTATAGTGGCGCATACTAATAAGCACTCCAGCACTAGAGAAGGCAAGTAAGAGAGACTTAGCTACAGATAATACAACATATTGCGTGCTGGGCTGGTGTAATGACTCAGCTTTTGTAGATTTATCACCTTTGTTATGCACAGGTGCAGCTATATCTTTATAGCTTTCTGCTAGAGTGAGCTTCTTGTCACGATTTGGGTTGCAAGGCACAGCATGGCAATATTTTTTTAGCTCTTCTAACTTCTCTTCACTCACTTCATCTTCAATTAAGGTGCGAAAACAAGCCTCTGCATTTACAATTAGAGTGTGATTTAACTCTCCAATCCAATATTGAGCATGCTCTTTTCGCATCTGCAGAGCATTATTTCCCTTAGGCTTTAGCTCTTGAGCTATTTCCTCTATATGCTCGCATATACTAATACCAGACATTGCTTTGCGAGCTATAAGACGAGCAAATTCTATTACAAGAGGGCCACAGCTATGACCATCAATCTGCACTTTCGTAGTACTGTACTGCATTTTTGTGCCATACCGCGTCTGGCAATACTGCTCGAAAGCGCGCTCAAAATCTGCATAACGTCCCATTGCACCAAAAGGATTGAAGTAAGACACACCATAAGACCCGTCCTGTGCAGGTTCTATAACCATCATTACAAAGTGACCTGGCGGCCCAATTAACATTGGCAACAAAATCAAGCGTGGCATGTCCCCTTTTTTCCCATCTAATCCTTCTAGGGCTCTATTTAAATCTTGTTCTATCACTGAAAAATTTTTTCCTTGCTCTCTTAAATCTACAATCATATTTAAACCTTGTATAAACACAATCTTGCCTGCCAGCGGCTTATCCTTGGCTGGCTTAAATACATAATCCAGTTCTTGTGTCTTCCAATCAAAGGCGAGTTGCTGCATACAGCCTTGGGTACTACAAAAAGGAAAAGCTATATAATCTCTTACCTCATCTACCATGCCTAAGTAAATCAGAGCAAGATGAAAGATTGTATCGTCACCATACCATGTGCTAGAACCCAAAGGGTTATCGGTACGTTTTGGCGGCTGGTTTTTCATTTATTTAATAAATTATTTATTTAAATCATACACGAAATGATATTATATCACCCAAACACTACGTTGACCAGCATTTTTTATCTTATAAGATCATTGGTTCTCTATTTACTATAAATACCTATAGCTGATATATGAGTTAGTATAAGAGCACTTTTTTCTAATGCTGTAAGTTGCCGGTAGCTATAGAAACGCTGATCACTATAAGTATCAAATCCTGTATCATGAACTTCAGTAAGGCCAAACTGCCGAAGTTGAGAGCTACAAAATGCCGGCAAATCAAAGAAATAATGGCCAGGCCTAGCGTGAATAAAAAAAGCAGCACTATAATCGTAGCATTCCGTAAAGTGCTTATGGAATACAGAATCAACCTCATAGTTATTTTGTCTAATGGTTGGGCCTATAGCTGCTATTATCCGACTACGCACAGCTCCAAGTTTCTCCATCTGCTCTATGGTATTTGCAATAATTCCTGAGTAAGCGCTTCGCCATCCAGCATGTATTGCTGCAACCACAGGCACTTTGGGGTCACAAAGCAATATAGGCGTACAATCTGCTGTGCGTATACATAACAGCAATCCGGCTGTGCTTGTTACCATCGCATCTGCTTCCACCTCATTATATTGAGACGCCTCTTTTGTATGCAACACATCGGACTTATGAACCTGCTTAACATTACATATGAACCATGTACCTAAGCCCGCTGCCTGAGAAATTTGATGGTATTTATGTTGTGGATCTTCTGGTTTATCTTGGGCAGTACCAAAAGCATGTGCAATGTGGTGGAATCTATTGAAAACTGGCGCTTGTATATATGTATCTGTCAATTCCGCCTTTCTCCAGCTATGGTTGCCAATTAAGATCATGAAAAGCTAGATATTCTGCCAAACCAACGTCTATCATGTGTATTTCTTTGAAATCTGCACTCTCCATGATGCTATAAATTAAAACTAAAGATAGCTGTATGTATGGCACCACTTGCTTTGGTAATGCTGAGTATTGCTCACTCATCCAATTAGCATTACCTTCACTTAATTTGTGCATAAGATCATATACCTTCTCTTTGGTCACCACCTCACCTAAATTCAACTGCCTACGAAGACCCATATTTAGTAACGTGCCGACACCAATAACTTGCACTTTTTTCCTGCTTAGTTTTTCAACAAGCCAATGATGCTTACTTAAATCCGCCCTAAATATAGGCAAGGTATAATTAACTACTGCCTCTATTTCTTTCGTACTCATGTAGTGCCCAGGTTTAAAGCCAAACTGGCGCTCTACTTCATGTGAAAAGTTATACATGCCATGTCTACCAGAAAGCACTGATATCTCAGCATTATTTAAACTGCTTAATTGAAAACTCCCTCCACCTATATCAAGCACTATAATATCTTCAGGCGAAATAGCATTCTTCTTTTCTTCTGCCAACTTGGCAACGGCTGCTTTGAAACCAATTTTACCTTCTTCGCTTTGAGTCAGTATAACTGTTTTTATATTTTCCTCTTTTAAGCGCTTAATTAAAGCATCAGCATTTTTCGCCTGTCGTGCCCAGGCAGTTGCTACTGCATAACAACGGTCAATCCCCTCACATTTAGTACCATAACTATCCTTAAGCTCCTGTATCACGGCCGTACCCTGTTCTATACACTGATCGGGCATAGTAGGCGCACCTGCTGCATCCATACATCGTTGATACTCCATAATTGAAGCATAGTTAGGGTGGCTTCTCACTATTGCATTATTGCATATATCAACTGTAGCGCCTGCAGCCTTTGTGCTTCCGGAGCCTATATCGAAAATATAGCGATTTTCAGTACAGTTAGAATCACGGCTTATATAACCCACCCCTAGGAGTGTCAGCAAACATGTCCCAATCATTAAAATGATCGCTTTCTTCCGCATTGTACCCCACTATTCTCTTTGGTTTGTGCATATTGTATGACAATAAGTTAAAGTTCGCAAGCTTTAAAACACCTACGTGCTACTCACGCTTGAGCATAGTTATACCAAGTTTAGGAAATAAGTGCACACTTGAAGCAAGAATTTTTGGTATAGTACCTCAGTGCATTTTGAATTGAATGTATTATCATATAGCGTAGACGAATAAAAGAGATCAATATGCAAAAACTGTTAAGCGCACGAATACTAGGCTGCGGTGGCTCCAATGGTGTACCAGAAGTGGGTTGCAACTGCTTTACTTGTAATTCACCTGATCCGAAAAATAAGCGCTTGCGGACCTCTTTATTAATACAGACACAAAAAACTAAGGTTTTGATCGATAGCTCGCCTGATTTAAGGCAACAAGCCTTGCGGCATAATATCAACAAAATTGATGCCGTACTATACACCCATTCTCATTCCGATCATGTAAATGGTATTGATGACTTGAAGCTATTATGTAACAAGCCAACTAATGCTTATATGGACCAAGTAACTCTAGAGCGCCTACAAAGCCAATTTGACTATGCTTTTACCAAAACACCGCTTTATGCACCTATCCTCAAAGGCATACCGATAGAACCTTACATACCCTTTTCTATAGGTGACATTGACATACTGCCTCTGAGCCAACAACATCATGATATTCAAACATTAGCATTCCGTTTTGGGGATATAGCTTACTCAACAGATTTTTCCCAACTACCAGAACGAACCTTAGAATTGCTTGTTGGAGTCAAATATTGGATTGTAGGATGCCTACGCTACTCCTGGGCACCCTCTCATCCATATTTAGAGACAGTGATGCGCTATATTTATAAGATAAAACCTCACCGTGCGATTCTTATTCATATGAGCCATCAGATTGAATGTAACGAAATTCGACGCTTACTTCCACATTATGTAATTCCAGGATATGATGGTATGCATATAACTTAACCTGAAGATTAGAACGGCATAAAAATGTTATCTACTCTATTTCAATCAATTAGCTCTCTAAGTTGTGTCGGTAGTAAGTGGCTACCACATTACGAACGCTTAGGCTGCAAGCAGCTGCTTGATCTATTATTCCATTATCCTGTAAGCATCATAGATCGCACGCAGATGCCCCCACTTTACGCACTGCGCAGCGGGCAAGTAGTAACGCAAATTGTTACTGTACACGAACATTATCCCTCTAAGCCTTATAGCAAGACCCCCTATAAAGTCATTTGCAGTAATAAAACCGGCACCTTAGAAATCATTTATTTCCGTTCTAATTCTGCATATTTGCGCAAGTGCTTTCCCATAGGTAAGGAAGTATTAGTAAGCGGTAAAATTGAATTCGGCCATAATACTATTAGTATGCCCCATCCAGATATTGTAACACACCCAAGCAAGCTTCCCCAGATAGCCGCAGCTGAACCTGTGTATCCCTTAACTTATGGGCTTAGCTCTAGAGGAGTGCGTATGGCTGTAAAAGAAGCCTTAGCCCTAATACCCCAGATTCATGAATGGTTACCGGCCGAGCTAATACAAAAACACCAATGGCCCAGCTGGCATGAAGCAATCAGCAAAATGCATACCCCTGCTAATGAGAATGATATTAATCAAAATCAACCAGCACGAGATCGTTTGGCGTTTGATGAAATTATGGCTCAGCAGCTCGCTTTACAGATTATGCGGCGGCGCAACATGCCATCAAAAATTCCTCTAAATTTTCGTGGCGAGCTAGCAATTCAATACCACCAATCAATACCCTTTTGCCTTACTACAAGCCAACAAGAAGTAATTGCTGAGATTACTAAAGAGCAGCAGAGTAGCTTACGCATGACCCGAATGCTACAAGGTGATGTAGGCAGTGGCAAAACAGCAGTAGCTATCACCGCCATGCTAAATGCTGTAGAGGCTGGTAAACAGGCAGTGCTAATGGCACCTACAGAAATACTGGCACGCCAACATTATAACACCATACAACAGTATGTTACAGCTGTAGCTAGCGCTAAGTTGTGGAGTAGCGAAACATCAAGTAACCATACTGCAGCACTGAAATCAATAATAGATGGCACAGCTAGGCTTATAGTAGGTACACATGCAGTATTTCAAGAACGAGTAGAATTTCAAGACTTAGGGCTAGTGGTAATAGATGAGCAACACCGTTTTGGAGTAGAACAACGACTGGCTCTAATGCAAAAGTCTATGGAGGCTGATTTATTGATGATGTCAGCAACACCTATACCTCGTACCTTAAATATGATTCTGTATGGGGACCTAGATGTCTCTATTTTAAGAGAAAAACCTAGTAACCGCTTGCCAATCCTTACTAATGTTATATCTGCCGATAGGATATCAGAACTTATGGATAAGTTATCCAGTGTTGAAGGAGAAAAAGTCTATTGGATATGCCCATTGATCGATGAGTCAGATAAAGTGGTATTAACCAATGTTATTGATCGCTATTCAACACTCAATAAATTAATGCCTGATAAGGTGGGCTTAGTCCATGGGCAGATGAAAATGAGTGAACGTGATAAAGTTATGCAAGATTTTATTGCAGGAAAGTTGCGGGTATTAGTGGCTACTACCGTTATCGAAGTAGGGGTAGATGTACCAGATGCTACAACTATGATTATTGAGCATGCAGAACGCTTTGGGCTAGCACAATTACACCAGCTTAGAGGACGTGTTGGGCGAGGTAGCGCGCAATCACGTTGTATTTTAGTGTATAAAGCTCCACTTTCTGAAGTAGGGAAGCAACGATTGCAAATCATGCGGCATAGCAATGATGGATTCTATATAGCAGAACAGGACTTAAAATTACGAGGTAGCGGCGAGATCTTAGGCCGTAAACAAAGCGGCCTCCCAGAATTCCGTAATTATGACTTAGCATTGCACAACCATATACTTGATATCGCCAATTCATTGGCACACCGTGTACTGCAGGAGGATCCAAACCTGTGCGGCCAATACTTAAGGATGCGCGATTTACTGACCATATACGGCTATGATAGCAAGCTATATAATTTATCGTAAAGCTATTGACGCAGTATACATTCATGCGAGTGGACGAAAACACCAGTGTAATGTCATTGTGTGGCTTGACCACACAATCCAGGAGAATATCACTGGGTCCTGGATTGCCTCTCGTAAGTGGCCTCTTGCACTCGAGGCTTCCAGGAAGATAACCACTATTCTTTTCAGCAATTACTAAATCTCGTCTCTTACCCACTCAACTGAACAGATACCACTATTCTTTACACCCCCCATACGCTCAATTTGGTAAATAGTATTATCACAAACGCTTGCCGCCTCGGTATTCAGCTCTGATAGTATAGGGTTTTTTCTGTTGAGCACCGTAGTAAGTGCGCATCAGCAATTCTGCTATAAAGCCAGTGGTGATGACTTGAATAGAAGTTATGATACATAAAATAGCGATAAAGAATAACGGACGATTACCTATACTATGGCCCAATAGCTTTTCAATTGCTAGATATACGCTAAGTACCACGCCTGTGCCCATTAGTCCAAGCCCTAGCATACCAAACAAATGCATCGGTTTTTGGCGATACTTGATAAAGAACAACATTAGCATCAGGTCACTTAGTACTTTAGCCACACGACCTATACCATATTTAGACTTGCCATGACGTCGAGAATGATGCTTTACCTTCATTTCCTCAATTTTCGCTCCCTGCATGCTAGCCAATACCGGGATAAATCGGTGTAGCTCCCCATATAAGTCCAGCCCTTTAGCTACATGATGGCGGAAAACCTTTAGGGTACAACCAATGTCGGTAATATTAATTTTGGCAATTTTGCGGATCAAAAAGTTAGCAACCTTGCTGGGGATTTTGCGTAATACCATGCCATCTTGGCGCTTTTTACGTATGCCTACTACCATATCTAAGTTACGCTTTTTCAGACGCTTTAGCATAGTTGGAATATCTGTAGGATCGTTTTGCAAGTCTCCGTCCATCGTTACTATAAACTCTCCGCGCGCCGCCTCAATTCCTGCAGCCATAGCTGAAGTTTGACCATAATTGCGGCTAAATACTAGCAAACGAACATTTGGATTAGATAAGCGCAAGAGCTCATCCACAGTATCATCAGTAGAGCCATCATCTACAAAAATTAATTCATAGACTAAGCCGGTAAGAGCGTTATGCAGCACGTCTAACATAGGAGCGATATTTTCCCGCTCATTCATTACTGGAATAACAACAGATAGCTCCATATCTTCTCCTTACTAGTGCTTATCCTTGCGTGTTAAGAAACTTACTTTCATGAACAAAAAGGCCATCAAGATGAGGTAAAACGACGGGGCATATGGAGCCACACCCTGAGCCAGTATACTACATATTACAGGTGTTGTGCCCCCAAATATAGCGATACCCATATTCCAGCTGAAAGCAACGCCTGAGTAACGCAATTCTGGGGATAAAGCACTAATTGCATAGGGATAAGCTGGGGCACAGATGGCAGCTGACAGCAAACTAAACAAGAAAAGACCAAAAAATACAATAGTAGGATCATGACTGGGTGTTGCAATCATCATAAAGATTGGCACTACCGTTATCATAATAGTATAGCAAACTATATAAAGGAATTTGCGATACCCAACACGATCTGCCATTAATCCGAACATGGGCAAAAATGAAATAAAGCTGAATAAAGAAAATGCGGTAAAATATAGAGTTTCCTCTTCCGAATATTTCAAGGCTTGTAAGAAGTAAGTGTTAAAATACCCTCGGATCACATAAGCCATGGCGCTTGTGGAACCGCCTAAGAAGCCTATTACCAAAAGACGCTGCCATTTTTTTGTAATAGCTGTAAGTAGCGGCATCTTAACCAACAAATTCTTTGCCTTCACATCCTTAAATTGTGGCGTTTCGGAAAGGTTAAATCTGAGATATAAACCAATAACACCCATAGCGCCACCTATATAAAAGCCTATACGCCAGGCAAAATCGTCATCCCCATAAAAATGATGTATCATTATGGCAACAAAGTTAGCCAATAAAGCTCCAAACATATTGGAGGCCTGAACAATACCGCCAATTAATCCAGGCTTATACCCATCTAAATGCTCTAAGATAAAAATGGCAGAGCCGGCACCTTCTCCTCCGACACACATCCCTTGAAAAAGTCTAATCACTACCAGCAATATGGGGGCCATGATCCCTATCTCTTTATAACCCGGCAGTAACGCAATGCACAGCGTAGCTATGGCCATACCTATAACTGAGATAGTTAATGCGGTCTTACGTCCCAACCTATCACCAATATGCCCAAAAAATACGCCTCCGACAGGACGCATCAAAAAACCTACAGCAAATACTGCTAAGGAGGAAAGGGTTTGTAGGAATTCGCTAGAAGATGGGAAAAAGAGCCTACCAATAATGCTTGCATATACAGCATAAATACCAAAATCGTAGTACTCTACTATGTTGCCAACAATTGCAGGGCCCACAATCTTGCGCTTCTTCATCGATTCCCTATCTAAGGTTTACAACAGCTGGTGATTATGAATAAGGAGATGGTGAAATGCAATCATTAAATTACACTGTACTACAATGGCCAGTTGTTATAGCATGGCTGCTTGTGCGTTATTATAGGAAAATGGGTTTGAATTTACAGTTCTACTGGCAATATCAAGCTCGATCGTTTTAATATATTGGGTATGATCGTAGCTTGATATTATGATTTTGAGACCTATATATAATATTTATTAATGCAAGTGAGTTGCTTAAAAGAGGTATAGAGAATGTCTGTCGAAGTTTATCCAATTTTGCCATTACGGGACATGGTAATGTTTCCCCACATGATAGTTCCACTATTTGTTGGGCGGGATCCCTCCCTGCGTGCTCTAGAAGCGGCAGCACGAGACGGAAAGCTTTTGCTTGTGGCACAACGTGATCCTAATAAAGATGAACCAAAGCATAGTGACTTATATAAAGTAGGTGTAATCTGCAGTGTACTACAGGTACTGAAGCTTCAAGATTCCACTGTAAAAGTGCTAGTAGAGGGGGGCCGCCGGGTGACCATTACCAAGCTTGTTAATGATGGCCCAGTGACATATGCCTACGTGAAACCGCTGTATGATAAAGAAGTGACTTCTGATAATGAAGTCAAAGCATTGCATCGTGCCATAATGGAACAGTTTGACCAATACAGTAAGTTAAATAAGAGAATATCCAATGATGTTGTAGTAGGAGTGAGCCAAATCAATGAAATAGAACGCTTCTGTGACGCAGTAAGTGGACATTTAATCCTAAAAGTAGAGGACAAGCAGGCAATTTTAGAGATGTCTAATGTTAAGCAAAAATTGGAGAAGCTGTTAATTAGCATTGAAAGTGAGATTGGCGTACTACAGACCGAAATTAGACTAAGAGATAAAGTACGTGGTGAGATTGAGGCAAATCAAAAGCAATATTACCTAAAGACTAAGTTAAAGACAATTCAGGATGAACTCGGCGAAGGAGACTTCCAAGAAGAGCTAAGCAGCTTAGAAATAAAGTTGAAAAAGAAGAAGCTGCCAAAAGAAGCCAGAGAACGGGCTGATTCTGAGTTGCGTAAATTAAGAGCCATGAACCCATTATCTTCAGAAGCTGGAGTAGCACGCAATTATGTAGAATGGTTTGCTGACTTGCCGTGGTCTGAGCGTACACCCGAGAAGAAGGATCTTAAGTACGCAGAAGAAGTTCTGGAACGCGAACATTATGGGTTGCTTAAAATCAAAGAGCGAATCCTGGAATACCTAGCTGTTACGTTGCGTACTAATTCACTTAAAAGCCCGATAATATGTTTAGTTGGACCTCCGGGAGTTGGCAAAACTTCATTGGCTAAATCTGTAGCGGAAGCTACCGGACGCAAGTTTGTGAAAATCTCTTTAGGGGGATTGCGGGATGAAGCAGAGATCAAGGGGCATCGCAAAACATATATTGGCGCTATGCCAGGCAAAATTATCCAAGCCATGAAAAAGGCGAAAGCAGTAAATCCTGTTATTTTGCTTGATGAGATAGACAAAATGAGCTCGGACTTTAGGGGTGACCCAGCTTCAGCTATGCTAGATGTTTTGGATCCTGAGCAAAATGATAAGTTCAGTGACAACTATTTGGAGGTTGATTATAATTTATCTTCAGTGATGTTTATTGCTACTGCCAATACCTTCGATATTCCGCGACCACTCTTAGATCGAATGGAAGTCATAAAGCTGCCTGGCTATACCGATGAAGAGAAGATGAACATAGGAATTAATTATTTAGTACCTAAGCAATTCAAAGCTCACGGCTTAAAAGATAAAGAATTAGAATTAGGTGAAGGAGTGATAGAGGAAGTTATCAAGCATTATACTCGTGAAGCAGGAGTGCGCAGCCTAGACCGTGAAATTGCCAAGTTAGCGCGCAAAAGCGTTAAGCAAATACTGGGCGACCCTACTATTGTTAATATTAATATTTCTACAAATGATTTGCCAAAGTTTCTGGGTGTGCCTCGTTATAGCCACACCATGTTAGAATTGAAAGACTTGATAGGGATGGCCAATGGCCTAGCCTATACCGAAGTAGGTGGAGATATGTTAGTTATCGAATCAGTATCTTCCTATGGCAAGGGTGAAGTACGCATCACGGGGAAATTAGGCGAAGTTATGAAAGAGTCCGTATACGCAGCAGTAAGCTATATACGTTCCAGGGCAGTAGAACTAGGTATTAATCCCAATCTCTTTGCCAAACGTGATCTACACGTCCACGTGCCTGAAGGTGCGACTCCCAAAGATGGTCCCTCTGCAGGCATTACTATCTGCACATCTTTAGTTTCAGTACTGACAGGAATTCCCGTACGGCGTGATGTAGCGATGACTGGTGAGATTACACTACGAGGACGAGTATTGGAAATTGGGGGCCTAAAAGAAAAGCTATTAGCAGCATTGCGCAGCGGTGTGCGTACTGTGATTATACCTCAAAGCAATGCCAAAGACTTGGCTGATATCGAAAACGAAATCAAGGGGCATATGGAAATTATCCCTGTAGAGACAGTATCAGAGGTATTAAAGATAGCTTTAATACGCGAGCCAATACCAATTGAATGGCACGAAGAGCGAGATGCCCACTCCAATACCGGTCTCGGTACTGAAGTTCGAGCGCATTAATAACCGTGGGCCGTTTTGCGCTATTGCCGATACGCCATACCAAGATGCGCATTGGGATATTGGGTGGCTCCTTTAATCCCCCACACCGTGGTCACATGCATATTGCTTTGGAAGCCATAAAACGTCTTGGGCTCCATAAGTTAGTTTGGTTAGTGTCACCTCAGAACCCACTAAAATTTGACAACGATACCATGTCTTTAGAGGATAGATGCAAGATAATAAAGCAATTAGCACGGCATCCACATATGATAGTAAGTGACTTTGAGAATTATCAGCGTCAACCTTATACTGCTGATACTATCGCGCGCTTGCAACAGATGCATCCAGGTGCGGAATTTGTATGGCTTATGGGTGCGGATAATCTGAGGCAATTCCATCGCTGGCACAACTGGCACCACATTCCACAGGCGGTACATATATGTGTATTTGATCGTCTCATTGAACAAGTAGTAAATGTATACCAAGCTTTGGCTAGCCGGGTTTTTAGCTTTTATAAAGTACGTGAAGTGGTGGTGACTCATAGCCGCTATAAACGATCTATTCGTAACATCTCCTTAATGCGTATACGTAAGATGAACATTTCATCTTCAGAAATACGTAATCAACATGACTTTCGCTATAAAAACCGCTAATGCCGCTTTTTAGCCCTTGACAACCTCTTGAGTGAAATATAGAGAATAATTCTGGAGCAGCATCAAACTAAGAGGAAGGAATGGAAAATAGTAAAATAGCCCTATTCAAAGGTAAAAGCGTACGCCGTATATTTCATGATAATGAATGGTTGTTCTCTATAATTGATGTAATAGAGATCTTAACTGATAGCCACACACCTAGACGTTATTGGACAGATATGAAGAGAAAGATTGTCAGAGGGGGAGGGCTTCATTCAGCTGTACGCAAATTGCGTACAGCTCAAATTAGAATCAACAGATGGCAAAAAATATGCTACAGACTGCGCCAACACTGAGACGTTACTACGTATCATCCAGTCTGTGCCATCTCCTAAGGCTGAGCCTTGCAAGCGTTGGTTAGCAAAAATAGGGTACGAGCGCATACAGGAAATTGAAAATCCAGAGCTAGGTACAAAGCGCACGCGAGAGCTGCTATATCAAGCCAAAGGCTATCCAGATGACTGGATAGAAAAATGCATGCGCGGTATAGCCATACGCGAAGAACTAACTAATGAATCGGAAAATAGAGGCATACAGGGTCAGGAATATCAAATACTGACTGCCGAAATCTCACAAGCTACCTTTGGCATGACACCAAGTGAGTACAAGAAGCATAAAGGTTTAAAGCGAGAGAATCTGCGCGATCATATGACAGATCTGGAGCTGCTTTTTTCTATGTTAGGTGAAGCTTCTACTGCTGAGATTACGCGCAGCCACGATGCTCAAGGCTTTGGTGAAAATCACAAAGCCGCCAAAGCTGGTGGTAAAATAGCAAGAGATGCTAGAAAAGAACTAGAAGTACAGAGTGGCAAAAAGGTTATCAGCAGCCAAAAATATGTGCCAAGCCTAATCAAATCTAAGATTACAAGTGAGTAATGCTCAAGCCTATGTGATGCGCTTGTGTTGAAGTGGCATTGGTAGTAATATAGCACAACGCGGTATTTTTTGGTAGCATATGCAAATAGTCAGCTGGAATGTTAACTCGGTAAAAGCTAGGCTTGAGCACCTACATCAATTAGCAACCGAAGTGCGTCCTGACGTTATCTTGCTGCAGGAGATCAAAACTACCGCTGATAATTTCCCACGTATGGAGATTGAAGATCTAGGCTATAATATTGCACTTTCTGGCCAGAAGAGCTACAATGGAGTAGCAATCCTGGCTAAAAACCGTATTGAAGATGTAAATACCTCTCTACCAGGATCCAATGACGATGCACGATACATCGAAGGCGTAGTAACTATAGGG
>JANPII010000170.1:0-5679 GCA_031424915.1 Pseudomonadota bacterium | reverse complement strand
TTTTAAAGCAATAATTATAAGCCTTTTACTTCATTATCTAATTTTAGGTTGGCATGCTCCAATGCCCACATGACGACTTTATATCTAGAGTGAGATAAAGCTGTCGCAAGCTGGCTTGGATCTGGGAACTCGCGCTGTAGTTCTCCAATAGCAAGATCTAAGCGTCCACGGCCTAATAAACAGAATACTAAATCATCTATCAGCATAACTTGATATTGGGTAAGTAAAATTTGATTTTCTTCTAGCCTGGATTTCTTAGCAACAGGCTCTGCTACTGATTCATGCCAAGTAATTATTCCTTCTGATTTATTATTATCTTCTCTTTTTCTTTTCATAGCACAAAACTCAGTATATTTAATAATAGCACTTTCAAATATTATATGAATTTTTGCTGATCATGTCTACTAAGTCTTTTGAACTAGGCGAAAAGCAGTCAAAAGCTTCAGACGGCCCTCATCCTATCAAGTAATGTCAAAGTTCTAAAATTCAGTAATTGCGAAAATAGCTTGCTCAGAGTTTTCCACATGATAATATAAAAATATTGTTATTTATTAACATACTTCAATCTTGGAGGGGAGAAGTAGGCGCCAAACATTTTATTTAAAGGGTTTGGCAGAGCCGTATTTACAAGGAGGAGAGAATGGTTGAATTTCGTTTACCCAAGAAATCTAAAGTTATGCCTGGGAAGCAACATAATCCTGAGGCTAAAAATGAAGAAACGCGCGCTGTGAATATATATCGGTATAATCCGGAAAGTGCTGATAATCCTAGGCTTGATACATATTATATCAACCCACAGAAATGTGGCCCAATGATTCTAGATGCTTTGATTAAAATCAAGGATGAGATCGATTCAACTTTGACCTTCCGGCGCTCTTGCCGTGAAGGTATATGCGGCAGTTGTGCCATGAATGTAGATGGCACTAACACTCTTGCCTGTCTTCAATCAATAGATGAAATCAAGGGAGATATTAATATATACCCCTTGCCACATATGCCTGTTATTAAAGATCTAGTGCCTGATATGACCCATTTTTATGCCCAGCTTGCCTCAATAAAGCCATGGATACAGACCAAATCTACAGCACCAGATACAGAACGCTTACAGTCGCCCGAAGAACGTGAAAAGCTAGATGGCTCGTATGAATGCATATTATGTGCATGCTGCTCTACTAGCTGTCCAAGCTATTGGTGGAACAGTGAAGAATATTTAGGTCCTGCTGTTCTACTGCAGGCTTATCGCTGGATTTCTGATAGCCGTGATGAAAATACTGGTGAGCGTTTAGACGATCTCGAAGATTCTTTTCGTTTATACCGTTGCCATACCATTATGAATTGTGCTAAAACTTGCCCTAAGGGATTAAACCCTGCAAAGGCGATCGCTTCTATAAAGCACAAAATGGTAGAAAGGCAAACATAACATGGATCTATTACGTTTAATTAAGTCAAAGGCGATATGCAACAGTGCTGCGCTGATACTTGTAACTTTAACCCTTACGGGCTGTAGTAATTTATTTGGCGTGCAAGAAGCAAGCCAAGCAACTGATCCTAGGCAGTTGTATAAAAGCGGCAATACTGCTTTAGCTGAATCTGATTATAGCAAAGCTGCAGAATATTTTGAGCAGCTGGAACGTGAGCATCCTGCTTCTAATCTAGCAGCAGAGGCTGAGTTATTGCGAGCATATGCCTACTATGAAAATGGGCAGTATGATGACTTAATCTTAACTGCTAATGACTTTATGCGCCAATATCCAGCACATCCTCATATTTCTTATGTCTACTACTTAAAAGCGATAGCTTACTATGACCAAATTGTGGATATTGGGCGAGACCAGAAGCTGACGGAGCAAGCAATTACTGCGTTGCAAGAAGTTATTATTCGTTTCCCACATACTAAATATGCACAGGATGCTAAGCTAAAGCTAGATTTTGCTATCAATAGTCTAGCTGGTAAGGAGATGGAAATAGGGCGTTTTTATCTACATAGTTATCAGCTTATTGCAGCTATGAATCGTTTTAAGAAGGTAGTGGATGATTATCAGACTTCCATGTTTGTGCCCGAGGCTTTATATCGATTATCTGAGTTACATCACTATATGGGAGTTGAAGAAGAGGCGCAGCGTTATGCAGCGGTACTAGGCCATAATTATCCTGATAGTGAATGGTATAAAAAAGCATATGATTTATTACACAGCAAAGTCAAAGATAGTGGGTGGAGTTACTATCCTAAGTTAAAAAGTATAATTAAGAAAGTTTGGTAAGATATGATTGGTAGCACACCTATTCCTTCTAATATAGGAAGGATTCACTTCATTGGAATCGGTGGTATTGGTATGAGTGGGATGGCAGAGATCCTTCAAGCAATGGGATATAAGGTGCAAGGCTCAGATTTAAGCACAAGCTATGTCACCGCACACCTTGAAGAAAAGGGCATTGTAGTTTATCAAGGACAACATCCCGACCATATTCAAAATGCCTCTTTGGTTGTGCGCTCAACTGCAGTATTGGATGATAATCCAGAGGTAGTGGCTGCAAGGATTAAGCGTATCCCTGTCATATCTCGTGCTGATATGTTGGCAGAGTTAATGCGTTTCAAGCGAGCCATAGCTGTATCAGGCACGCATGGCAAGACTACAACCACCTCATTAGTAGCTCGTATTTTGGAATCAGCAGGCCTGGATCCAACGGTAATTAACGGTGGTATTATTAACCATGTAGGCAGTAATGCATGTATAGGGTCGGGCGATTTTTTGGTGGCAGAAGCAGATGAGTCGGATGGTACGTTTATTAAGATTCCATCATACGTGGCAGTAATTACTAATATTGATCCAGAACACTTAGATTATTATGGTGACTTCGATAGTGCTAAGCAGGCGTATATTCAATTTATAACTAGATTACCCTTTTACGGATTTGGTGTGGTATGTTTTGATCATCCTGTGGTGCGCGAGATTGCTGCAAAAGTTATCGAGCGCCGTATTATCTCATATGGCTTAGACCATCCTGCAGATGTTATGGCAACTAATATTAAAACTTACCATGATGGTTCAATTTTTGATGTAGTCATTAGCCAGGATATGGTTCAAAGGCTGCAGCTTGCTAGCGATCGCATTATAGGATTGCAGCTTAGTATTCACGGGCGGCATAATGTGCAAAACTCATTGGCTGCTATTGCTATTGCTTTAGAATTGAGTATATCATTTGCGGTCATTCACAATGCCTTTCATGATTTCAAGGGAGTTAAACGCCGCTTTATTACTACAGGAGAGGCGCATGGCATACGTGTAATTGATGACTATGCTCATCATCCAGTGGAGATACGTGCTACCCTGCAGGCAGCTCGTGATATACTAACAGATGGGAAGTTAATAGTTGTGCTGCAACCACATCGATACTCACGTTTGCATGATCTGTTTTTGGATTTTGCCGTTTGTATTGAAGCAGCAGATAGGGTATTAGTATCAGATGTGTATGCTGCAGGTGAGCAGCCTATTACAGGAATGAATGCCCACGCACTAATTGCTGAAATGCGCAAGTTGACTAAAGTAACAGTAGAATATTTACCAGATCCTGCTATGTTAGCTAATATGGTGGCACAAACAGCTCAAAGCGGTGATTTAATTGTGTGTTTGGGGGCAGGCAGTATAACCAAGTGGGCATATGCGCTACCTGATGAACTTTCTAAGCTGCATATTTCTGAGGTCAAAAAATATGGGAATAGTATATAATACAGCCAGGGCGACAATGTTAATATGGGGCTTATTGTTAGCATCCTCAGCAATAGCGGATGAGGATGCAATAAGTGCCTTGCAAACGAGTGAGGCCACAGAGCTTAATATAGAATCTGAAGCTGACTTAGATTCCAAGACTATTATTAAAGAGACAGAAGCCACAGCCTATACTTTGCAAGATGCTGTATTCTCTGCGCGTGAACGTAATGCACAGCTTAGGGCCGGCCAAGAAGCAACACTAGCTGCGCATACTGATAAACATAAAGCATTTATGGAGCTAGCTCCCAACGTACGTCTTGACCATAATTTGGTAAGGAATAAACCGAGTTCTAGTTTTATAAAATCCAATCCTTCTTACAATGATCCTCATGTACGCAATACCAATATAGTGGTAACACAGTCATTATTTTCTGGTGGAAGCACTATACATAACATTCGTCGCACTGATCATTTAGCTCAAGCAGCTGATGCTAATTTTACCGACCTGCAACATAGCGTTATATTAGGAGCAATTAATGCATATGAATCGCTGCGTACGGCACGTAATATACATGAGATGAACGTTAAAAATGAGCAAACGCTTGCTCATTACTTGGAGTTAACTCAGACTCGTTTTAAATATGGAGCAGTAACTCACACTGATGTAATGCAAGTAGAAGCGCGGCTAGCTAATGCTATGGCAGGTAAGATTCGAGCTTGGAATAATGTGATTATAGCAGAAGCCCAGTTTGAGCATATTGTTGGCCATTATCCACCCCTTGAACTTACCCCCGCCGTGGTAGATAAAGTGCCAGTGCCTGCTAACTTTGAAGCCATGCTGGCAGTTGCTATAGAGCGTAGCCCAGAGTTGCTTGCCGCACGTCAGTCGTTTGGTGCTGCTGCACGTGGGGTTGATGGTGCAATCGCTCATATGTTGCCATCAGTAACTGCACAAGCCCAGCGTAGCAATAGTGATACTTCTAAGACTTCTATTAATAAGCGTGATGGAGAGACCTTTGTCCTTAGCGTATCTGTTCCTATCTTTCAATCGGGAATGGAATATGCTGATATCAAAAAAAGTCGTCATATTAGAGAGCAGTCCCGTTATTCCATGGAAGAAACACGACGTAAAGTTAAAGAAGACACTAGGCGCGCCTGGGAAAATTATAATACTGCCCAAGCAGTATTAGATGCAACATCTAAAGCTGTATCTGCCGCTGAACAGGCTTATGAGGGAGTGGTTGAAGAAGCAAAGGCTGGCGCCCGTACCAGCTTAAACGTATTAGATGCAGAGCTTGAATTATTTTCAGCACGCATTCAGCATCGCCAAGCTCACGCTGATACAATAGTAGCTGTATATGTTTTGCACAAAGTTATGGGCGACTTAAGTGATGTGATATAAGAACCTAAGTTTTTGATTAGGATAGCGGTGTAGAGTGCAGAAAATCCTCGTTGCAAGCACCGAAGGTGCGCGGCAATCTATAATACCAAGTTTAGGAAATAAATGAGTATTTGAAGCAAGAAGGCATCTCACAAAAAAGTAATATATTAATTATTATTGTAATTTTATTTGATTGCATAGATTTATACTTGAATTTAGTTTTCAATCTGTATAACATCTTTTATATTGCAATTTTTTTGGTAAAAAGCATGAGTATGACAGGGCTATTAACTCATCATATTGGCAAGCTCACGGTTATCGATGTGCTGCTAATTATAGGGTATTTAGTACTTTGCCTAATCATTGGATTAAAAAGAGCAGGCAGTATTAAAAATATTAAAGACTATGCTTTGGGGATATGGGGAAAAGAAGGGATATCCACTGCGGCTTTGGTAGCAACGATTTACTCTACGTGGCTAGGAGCAGGCTCTACCATAGGCACGATTGAAAGAATAGGAGAAGTAGGAGCGCTATTTGGTGTTATGGTACTATTAAGTCCTATACGTTGGTTACTAAGTGCATGGATAT
>JANPII010000169.1:0-4472 GCA_031424915.1 Pseudomonadota bacterium | reverse complement strand
AAATTTCGCCATCTTGCAATTTCAGATTTAGGTGCCGCTGCATAGCCATACCCCGGCATGTCTACTATGAATAACTGTTCAGCCAAAAGAAAAAAGTTAAGCTGCCTAGTATGCCCCGGGGTTTTAGAAATGCGTGCTATTTTTCTTTCTAATAATGCATTAATTAGGCTGGATTTACCAACGTTAGAGCGGCCTATAAAGGCCACTTCAGGTACAGAGGTAGCGGGCAGTGAATCTGGGGTGGTAGCGCCAATCTTAAACTCACATGGCTGGCGGAATAACTTTTCTGTTGGAGGCATAAAATATAGTAAGGAATAGTTAAGGTGAGCGCACGATATCATAATTACTATTGCGTGGCAATAAAATTATGCCTAAATAATTAGGGCAAAAGCTTTATTTTTACCTTTTTTAAAACTCAGGCCTAATCAGCCGGGCCTTTAACTTCATACAGCGCCAGTTGCAATTATAATACATAGCGTTACAATACTTAGATACCAGGTTCTGGTATGACTAGTTAGTTTTATAGAGGGTAAGATGGCAGTTCCTTTGTTGATGCCGGCGTTATCGCCGACGATGGTAGCAGGAAATTTAGCAAAATGGATAAAAAAAGAGGGCGATAAAATTAAGCCCGGAGATGTAATCGCAGAAATTGAAACCGATAAGGCGACGATGGAAGTAGAAGCGGTAGATAGCGGCATTTTGGGTAAGATTATGGTGGTTGCTGGTACAGAAGGTGTGGCAGTAAACCAGCTTATTGCAGTGATCTTAGAAGAAGGGGATAAGCCAAATGCCGTTGAGGATATTATAGCAGCAAATAGCTTAGCTTCCAAAAAGGCACAAGTCCCTCAAGCTATGGTGCAGCCTACAGTGTCCCAAGATATTGCTAATGCCACTTCCTCAGCAGAACGGTTGTTTGCCAGTCCTCTTGCTAAGCGTATTGCCATGCAAGAAAGGATAGATCTTGAGTCGGTTCAGGGTAGCGGCCCCCACGGACGTATAGTCAAGCGTGATATAATTGCAGCAATTGAGAGTACAAAAATACCTTCCTCTAGCTTAGGGCGCATTACCCCCCAGCAGGTTACAGTGCCGTTGTCTAATATGCGCAAAGTCATCGCCAAGCGTTTGCTAGAAGCTAAACAAACAATACCGCATTTTTACTTGACGTTGGACTGCCAGATTGATCACCTACTTGAGGCGCGGTCTATGGCGAATCAAAGCTCTCCTCTGGCACAGGACAAGCAGCCTGAATATAAACTATCGGTTAATGATTTTGTGATTAAAGCAGTAGCCTCAGCATTACGTGCAGTTCCAGAAGCTAACACCGCTTGGGGGGGGGATTCCATATTGCAATTTACCAACGTGGATATTGCGGTGGCGATGGCTATTGCAGATGGGCTCATCACTCCAATAATACAGAATGCTGATCAGAAGTCTTTGCAACATATATCTACTGAAGTTAAGGCGTTGAATTTCAAGGCGAAGTCTGGCACTCTGCGGCCGGAAGAGTTTCAAGGTGGTAGCTTTACCATCACCAACTTAGGGATGTATGGTATAAAACAATTCAATGCTATACTAAACCCGCCACAGGCTTGTATATTGGCCGTAGGAGCGGCAGAGGCCAGGCCCATAGTAGCAAAAGGAGCCATAGTGATTGCTAATGTTATGACACTCACTTTATCCTGCGATCATAGGGTTGTAGACGGGGCGGTAGCAGCACGCTTCATGGACTCAATAAAGCAAAGATTAGAGAACCCAGTCTTGATGTTAGTATAAGTGTAAGGAGCAATTATGACGTATGATGTAGTAATCATTGGCGCGGGCCCTGGGGGTTACGTAGCTGCAATCCGTGCTGGTCAACTTGGGCTTAAGGTGGCAGTGGTAGAACATGAAAAACTAGGGGGTATCTGCCTTAATTGGGGTTGTATTCCAACTAAGGCTCTATTGCGAGCAGCGGAAGTGTACCATACTGTGCAGAATGCAGCGGATTTTGGCATTGAAGTAAAGGGTGTATCTATAAACTTCAAGAAGTTGATTCAGCGTTCTCGCGATGTGGCAGAAAAACTAGCAAGTGGCGTACAGTTTTTACTACAGAAGAATAAAGTAGATGTAATACAAGGCCATGGAAAATTGGTAGGAAACCGTACAGTACAGGTGAGTGATAAAGATGGAAAAAGTCGCACCCTTACCGCTAAGCATATTATAATAGCCACAGGTGGGCGTCCTCGCCCTATTCCTGATGTGCCGTTAAATAGCAAGTACCTATGGAGCTATAAGGAAGCGATGATGCCGGATGCATTACCTAGTTCTCTATTAATAGTAGGCAGTGGGGCAATCGGCATGGAGTTTGCCAGCTTCTATAACAGCTTGGGGACAAAAGTAACAGTAGTAGAATTGCAGGAACGGATATTGCAGTCAGAGGATGTAGAGATTGCTGCAGCAGCACATAAGGCCTTCGAAAAACGTGGAATAAATATTATAACCGACACTACGATAAAAGGCGCAACTGTAGGTAAGGGGGTAGACGTTATACTAGAAAGCAAGGGTAAAACTACTAAGATACAAGTTGAAAGGATAATAGCAGCTATTGGCATTATGCCTAATATAGAAGATATTGGTTTGGAAAATACAAAGATTCAGTTGGAACGCGGATTTATTAAGACTGATGAATATTTGGCTACAGCAGAGCCAGGTATCTATGCAATAGGAGATGTTACGGCCCCGCCTTGGTTGGCACATAAGGCAAGTGAGGAGGCAGTAATCTGTATTGAGCGCATAGCAGGGTTAAAACCCCAACCCATAGTGCGCCAGAATATCCCTGCTTGTACATATTGTTATCCGCAAATTGCAAGCATCGGCCTAAGTGAAGTGGAGGCCAGTAAGCTAGGGGCTGTTAAGGTAGGGCGCTTTCCTTTGCAAGCTAATGGTAAGGCTATTGCTATGGGTGATACGGAAGGCTTCGTCAAGGTTATTTTTGATGCTAAAACATCAGAGTTGTTGGGTGCGCATATGATTGGGCCTGAGGTGACCGAGATGATACAGGGTTTTGCCATAGCTAAGCAGCTGGAGGGCACAGCACTAGATTTAATTTCTACGATTTTTCCACATCCTACGATTTCAGAAGCAATGCGTGAGGCAGTTTTAGATGCAGATAATCATGCATTACATATTTAGAGGATAAAGCATTGGGTAGGCGCAGTGAGCACAGCAAAGAGGAGCTGGCAACTTTAATTATAGATACGGCATTTGAGCTGATTGATACGCAAGGTTATACCAATCTTAGCACGCGTAAAATTGCTAGTAGTATTGGTTATACGGTAGGAATGCTATATAACCTTTTCACCAGCATTGATGATGTTATGTTGCATGTTAATGGTCGTATCCTAGATATGTTAATGCAGGAGTTAAGCCTAGCTGCTGCTCAACATAGTGAACCTAAGCAAAAGCTACGGGCATTAGCATGGACATACTACCAATTTAGTGAAACTAGATTCAATCTATGGAGTACGTTGTTTGAGTATCGCTTCCCAAATGATACAGTTATGCCTGCTTGGTATAAAGAGAAAGTTCGTGTAGTATACAGTTTTGCAGGAGCAGTGATTAAAGAAGTAGCTCCCAATGCTGATCATGTTATTGCTACTGCCTTGTTTTGGTCTGGTGTACATGGTATTGCATCGCTGGCGAGTCATGGTAAACTAGCGCGGGTAGGGATAACTTCCATAGAACAGCTGTTGTCAGAATTTTTGCGACACTTTTACGAAGGTTTATCCTCTAAATAGCATATCCAATACTTGGAAGAAAGTAAAATGATGAATAAAAAATGGTGGATAGTCTTATGTTTGCTAGGGGTGAAATTGAGCATAATAGCAGGGCTTATATTATATGTTAATCAAGGCCACAAGCCTACTAAACTCTCAAGTGTGCAGAGCAAGGAATCCAAAGTTGCAGCACCTATTAAAGGGGCATTAGAAACAACTTCATATGTGCCTGTAGATTCTAAACTGCCAAAAGGGGCGCTGGAAGCACAGTTATACGATTTAGTATTAGGTAGGGCGGATGCGCCAGTAACAATTATTGAATATTCCTCATTAGCATGCCCGCACTGTGCTTTCTTTCATCGAGAAATTTATCCAAAGATTAAAGCAGAATTTGTGGAAAAAGGAATAGTACGCTATATCTACCGCGACTTTCCTACTAATCAAGCAGCGATGACTGCTGCTATGCTAGCATTTTGTAGTGGTCCAAAGCGTGAAGTGTGGCTCCAAACATTATTCCAAAATCAGCATATATGGGCTTACAGCTATAATTTTCGGGAAATACTGTTAAATATTGTAGAGCTGGGAGAGATGAGGGAAGGCCAGCGTTGTATAGATAATAAGGAATTGGAGGAAGCTATATGGCACAAGGCTTATACCGCAGTTAAGGAGTATTCCATTGACGCAACACCAATGTTTTTTATAAACGGCCAACCTCTA
>JANPII010000168.1:0-3251 GCA_031424915.1 Pseudomonadota bacterium | reverse complement strand
TACCCAATCCTATAGCCCAAGAGCGCAAATATATACACGCTCATGCTCTTATTAGCATGAATGAGGTGGAATCCATAGAGGCTCTGCTCAAAGGTGATATGACACCAAAAGCTGATGATATCCGTGCCCAGATATATTGGGAACGTGGTGAATGGCAAAAGTTCAGCCAGAACTCCGAGCCATACATATATGCCAACAGTCAAAATAGTGAAGATTTAACACCCACAGAAGTAATTAGAGTGATGCGCCAATCGCTAGCTTATATGATGTTAGGCCAAGATGAGCTGCTACAAAGCTTATATAAACATTTTTATCATCGCATACCCAATGATAACCGTTATGCTGAAGTTATGGCAGTATTGGCAAATTTATGGCAGGCACGCGCGCCTATGGATGGCACGCAAAATGTCGATGAGTTAAGGCAGCTTATCAAGAACCTCAGTGTTAAGCTTGAATCGTAGACTGCATGTAGGAGTCTAGTGACATAACTTGGGTGCTATGAATATGTGGAACGGCAACTTTTTGTTAACCTCTTTGAGCTTAAATAGTAGGTCTATTCCTACTGCTTGAGGCAAAATGAAAAGATCAAATGCTATGAAGACCCTATTAGACATTTGCAAAACAGCCGATAGCAAAGTTAATCAGGATACCACTAAATCAATGCGTTTTAATGCATTGCTAGAGGCTATCAAATCAAATGCGTATGATATGGTTAAATTGTCTGACGAGCAGAAGGAACTAGTTGACAAAGCAGTTGATAATCTGGCTGGCCCTAGCGTAGCTTACCAAGCAATTTTGAATAAAGATCTAATGAATCTTCCCTCTATAAAAAAGCTCGGTATCGAGCATGCCAAGCAATGTAACAAATCTTATTTAAAGCTGATCATTTCCTTAGTGAAGGACCCCCCTGAAACATTAATCAATATAGCTAAAAGCGATGCTAATAGTACTGATAGAGCAGTCTTGAATGCCATTCCTCAATTACTAAGGGATAGTAATATATCTAAAGACTTAATCACAGCTTTAGATGAGAAAAATTCAAGTCCTGCTAAGGTGGAGGAGGCATTAAAGAACATCAATATACCACTTGAGCAATTAAAGGCAATTCGTAGTTATATTTTTGAATCCAAGCAAGCTGAGTGCAGATACCAGCATGCCTGCGTGGAGGAATATTTAAATAGCAATATTCTACAAGAGGAGCGTCAAGAGTTAGAATCTTTACTTAAAGCAGAAAAAGCATTCAATGAATTTATAAACGATTACGTCGAAGGCAAGGACATGGGCAGATATACCAAAACTTTTACCATGTCACGTACTTCTGACAAAATACTTCTGGCGCTAAGTGGCGTTATAACTGCTGCTGCAATTGCGCCTGCTATGGGGGGCGGAGTGGCATTGGCTACTGAAATAAATAACATTTCTGGTGTGCTGAGTGCATTTGAGACGCTCGCTGCCACTAATCCTGCGCTGCTTGCAGGTATTGTCCTGGCCTCTACTTTGGGGCTTGCAACTGTGGTAATGGGACTGCTTTCTGTGGGCACTAAATCCGCTTTAAATGAAATAACCGGTGCAGACGCAAAACCTCTATACGCAGCGCTTAAAGAACAGGTACCAGAAGTGGCAAGTCCAACAGTTGAGAAGGCGTAACATAGGTTATAGCGTCCATATATGAGGGCTTATAGGGGTTTTCAGGACCCGCACCCTTGTTCAACACGAAATTTGCGTCTATAGTTGAATGGTGCGGAATGGAGTTCCTAGATTGCCGCGCCCACTGCGTGGGCTCGCAATGACAAGAGCGCACGAAAACCCCTATAAATCTTCCTTGCGTCGTCATCACGAGCACCGAAGGTGCTCGCAAAGACGAGTGCCATATACTTTGTTACAATTCCAGGTAAGCTATTGACTAACATAGCATTTGGCTTATTATACGGCGCTTTTGCTATAAAATTAATCAAAAAGTTATACAACCAGGGGTTGACTTTTATAGTTGTAAGCATAATGTTTGTTAGTAAATGCTAACTTCTATATAGGAGAATAAAAATGAAAGAAAATCAAAATGTTCCTGCAAATGATGAATACTTATACGATGATGCTCCTGATGAGTATCTAGATCCTGTAACATACGAGTTAATGGAAGACCCAGTTGTTGCCCAAGATGGCAATACCTATGAGCGCGCAGATCTACTCGCTTGTATGAAGGATGGCGTCCTTTTAAGCCCACTGACGAGGGTAGAAATAGATCCCGATGCTTTAATACCAAATCGAGCTCTTAAGGAAGCTATAGAGCGGTATAAAAAAGAAGCGGAGCAAAGAGCTCTGGAGAGAAGCCGTAAGCCTGCCGAAAATGATAATAACCCACCAGCTCCAGAGGGTAATGGGCCAGATACATATAGCCATGAGGAATTGCTTGAGCGCCTAAGACAATGCTTTAATTGCGAAGCAAACGAGGTGGCGGCACTAACCGTGAAGACTATGGTACGGTTATGCCACAGCTATTGCGAACAACCAGATGCAGCCATGGAAAGATTTAAAGGCAGCTCTCATACGAACATCACCTTTAACTTTGCACACCCTAATATGTATCGTAACTTTCTATCCCACTATAGTCATGGTTATAAGGGCTCTATAATTATGCCCGGTAGCTATGAACCAGGGAAGCCTAGCATAATAATGATGGACACTAAGATACTATATGAACGGATAGCGCCCAAGCTAGGAGAGTGTTATAAGATAACACATATATTTGTTTTAGAGAAATTGGCAGAAAAGCTAAGCATAACTTATAAGGATGTATTTGAGCATAATATTGCATACCAACGCTTAGTGGCCAAAGCAGGAATATATACATCGCAAAAGGAAGCTGGCTCGGAGCGTGATGGAAATAACACGATGCTTCACTTAATATTGAAAAGTCAGGCAGAAAGTCAAAAGTTTATAGATTATTATCAGCAGAATTATCCTTCATTTATTGTTAAGCATGATGGGTGTAATGTAAGGTATTCTCCAAAATCTCAGGTGGCCCATATTCGAGTTGATAGCAAAGTGCTGCTTGATGTTGTAGCGCCAACGCTAACGCCAGAGCTTGACAGCCGCTTTGGCAACTGCCATGTGATGTAGGTTACACCCAGGCCGCGGTATCTACCCCAAGGCCTCATTTGTAGCTGGACCCCGTGTTCAAGCCACGGGAGACAGGTTAACATGTCGTACCATAAAAGCTGGCATTGCGAGCCCACGCAGTGGGCGCGGCAATC
>JANPII010000167.1:0-4027 GCA_031424915.1 Pseudomonadota bacterium | reverse complement strand
CAGTTATGGGAGTGCTAGCAATTATAATGTCTACCGCTGACTCCTACTTAAATAATTCCAGTATTTTGATTGCCCATGATGTTATTAAAAGGCAATGCCCCGACATTAGTAGCAAGGCGGAGTTAATGATTGCACGCATGGCAACCGCAGTAATTGGGGTGTTAGCTTGTATTCTAGCAGTGTGGACTCCAAGTGTTTTAAAACTAAGCTGGATGGCGGCTAGCTTTGTTATACCGATTATATTTGTTCCTTTAGCCGCTGGATTTTTGAAGTTTCGTACCAACTCTAAATCATTTGTAGCCTCTTCTATTCTAGCTGCTTTAGGCGTTTTGCTGGGTGCGCTACTTCAAAATAAATTTGATGTTCTTGCCACTCTTTTTGGTATAACTGGCAGCATTATAGGCCTATTCGGCATGCATTATGGACAAAAGTTTTTTGGTACATTGAATGAAGTGGCAATCTATGAAAAGAAATACCTACAGCAGAAAAGGCGAGAATTTGCTGATGCCATTGGCATCTCAGTAGAATATGTAGATCCTCAAAGGGAGCGCCTATGGTGGCAACAAGAAGGAAGGCGGCAGGATATATGGCAGGGTAAAGAAAAGCGATCGGCTTTAAATATTAAGAGAGGATATATTTCTATCTTTTTGGAGGAGTTTTCTAATTTTAAGCTGTGTAATGCCAAGTATTATCATTTCGCGACATTCGGTATATCTTATTGTATATGCCACCTTCTATTCTTTGGCCATAGCTTAGAACACTGGTCTAAGACTGAAGAGATGGCAATGTGGTTGATTGAGATGGGTATGCGCTCTATTGCTATTGTGTTGTGTATTGGCTTGGGTTTGTACAATGTGTATGGTAAGGAGGTTGAATCGAAGCATTTGTCATTATATTGGCATGGAATAATGATGTTCTGCCTGCCAGTTTTAGGAACATACTCTTACCTGCTTGATCCGAATAATAATGATATACTAGTTAGTAGTATGCTGACTATATTTGCCATGGCGGTATTTTTAGATTGGGTGAGCTTTTTAGGTATTGCGACATTTGGTTTTATTATTGGTAATTTACTCTATATATTTTTTGCTTGGTCCACTCAAGAGGTAATGCACTATGAGGCTGCATTTGGAGGTTCATTCTTATATATAGTATTTGCCTCAGCACTAGCTTGCTTAGCCAAGTATGCAAGCAAGCATAAATACCATGTCATAAAAACATTCAGCAAATCCTTAGCACCCGATAGATGTGCCCCCATTCATACTGTGGCAGATAATTTAGACCAGCTTGGCGCCATTATGAAACGCTTTGTTATTATTGATGCTGATAAAATCTCATTAGGTTCAGTGACCGTGAAGGTAGATATGGCAGACAAACATGTATTTATCGTCCCAAAGGAGGACTCTCACGCTTTGATTACCCTGCTTGACAGTATGGAAAAGGCGGTCGTAGAAGGCATCATCTCTACCGTCCGTGAGAGTAAGCCAAAGCTCTCACAGCCTGCCGACGAACTAACAAACTTATGATGTATACAAAAATTATCCATTCTTGGCAAACAAAAGGCTGGATCTTAAATGCAAAATAGGTTATAACTGCCCACATATTTACTATGATAGGAGTTGGTCCCATGGCAGTACCTAAAAGGAAAACATCGAAATCAAAGCGTAATCAGCGTCGCTCTCATCATGCTTTGAAGCGCCTCTTTAATATAGGCTTTGATAAAGTTAGTGGCGAACCGCATTTATCTCATCACGTTGCAAAGGACGGCTATTATGGTGGACGCCAGGTGGTGGTAACGGCTGCAGAAGCTGTAGATGAGATGGGTGAAGAGAACACCACACAAGCTTAGTCTAATGCCCGATAGGATTATAGTTAGTATAGATGCAATGGGGGGAGCTAACGCCCCACGCGCTGCTATAGAGGGCTCTGCTTTGGCTGCTGCTCAATATCCCGACATTCATTTCTTAATGTGTGGCAATGCTGATATTATAGGGGCATTGCTCGAGGCAACCCCTGACCTGCACGGGCGTTATGAGTTGATTGCAACCTCATCAGTAGTAATGGATAATGACCCCCCCGTAAAAGCATTACGTTATGGTCAAAACTCCAGTATGCGTAAAGCAATCGATGCTTTGAAGAGCGATGCACATTGCTGTGTTTCTTCAGGTAACACTGGAGCTTTAATGGTTATGGCCAAGATGGCCTTAGGTATGCTGGCGGATATCAGTAGACCTGCCATCGTTGGGGTTATGCCCAATCGAACTGGTGGTTCAGTATTATTGGACATGGGGGCTAATACCGAATGCGATGAATTTAATTTATTCCAATTTGCATTGATGGGCGCATCATATGCCAAAATTTGTTTGCAACGACCTAATCCTTCAATTGGCCTGCTCAATGTTGGCTCTGAGGAAATAAAGGGTACTGAGCTACAAAAGCGTACTTATCGGCTTTTGCGTGATTCTAATCTTAACTTTAAGGGGTGTGTTGAAGGTTTCGATTTAGCCCAAGGGACAGTAGATGTGGTAGTAACTGATGGCTTTTCAGGAAATTTGGTTCTGAAAGCTGCAGAAGGTACAGCTAAACTTTGTGTAGAATATATGCGTTGTGCGTTAAAAAGCAATTGGATCAGCCGTATAGGAGCATTGCTTGTACGCAGGGCAATCAAAAAGCAGTTTGCCAAAATTGACCCGAGTGAGGTGAATGGAGCAATGTTTGCCGGTATTAACGGTATTGTAGTTAAAAGCCATGGTAATGCCGAAGGGAAAGCCTTTGCCAGCGCCATCAAACTAGCCTATGAGCTGGCCAAACGCAGGATAAACGAGGATATAGTAGAAGAACTCCGCATATTACATGGCGGCGCCTCCTCCGGACTTCAGCCTAAGCTAGTAGATCGTCTGAAGAAAACCCTGGGCATGGGGTAGAACCTGTCGCACCATAGCTTGGATCACCATACAAGCTCACAAGTAACATGAACACTTCAACAGCAGTGTTACCAACACTAAAAAGGCCAGGTACGCCTGGTGCTGGCTGAACAGATACGAGTGGGTACCGCGGTCGGGGCCGCGGTACGACAGATTTATAGAACCTAAACCACACCCCCGAATGCTCAAAGGCATTAACTTAAGGATTGCAGCAAAGTGTTTATGCCACGCGCAAAAAACGCCATAATGCTGGAATCCTTAAGTTGAGATTATACCAACTCTCAGCTAAAACAGTACAAGGAGCGACGAGCGATGTGTAGTAAAATCTACATGAGCGAGGAGCGACGCTGTAATCTTTTAGCTGAGAAGTGGTATTATTCCTCAGTCAGTGGCTTATTTATAACCTCTTGTAATGCCTCATTCGGCGCTACCCCCTTATATAAGACAGCATATACTGCAGCAAGAATTGGCATTTCTAATTGTAATTTTGTAGCTAATTGATATAAAGCTCGAGTAGTAGCATACCCTTCCTGAGTCACATCTGTCAAAGCAGTAACAACCGCTTCTCCTGCGCCAATACGATATCCTAACGACATGTTGCGTGATGTAAGGCTACATGACAGTACTAGATCTCCCACCCCACCTAGACCTATCACTGTTGAGACTTTGCCACCAAGTATTATACATAACTGAGCCATTTCACCTAATCCTCGGGCAACTGCTGCTGCACGTGCATTCTCACCTAGCTTCATACCTTCTATCATCCCAACAGCAATGGCGTATATATTTTTGGCTGCACCTACCAGCTGCAGGCCTACTACATCACTAGAGTAATATGGACGAAAATAGGGGGTGGCTAGAGTGGCCATAACACGATATGCAAGAGCCTTGTCTTGCGCTGCCACTACCGTTGCACTTAACTTACCCTGCGCTATCTCATGCGCAAAATTTGGCCCTGAAAGGACCGCTATTTGAGAATTAGGCAGAAATTCCATCACAACCTGACTCAAAAGCAGCTGTGTATCTAACTCTATGCCTTTAGAGCATATAACTAGGGGAGGCCAGTGCGTGCTGATCTGCTGCATATCCTGTAATATTTGACG
>JANPII010000166.1:0-17636 GCA_031424915.1 Pseudomonadota bacterium | reverse complement strand
CTCTTTAACTGGGGTTATATGTTCCTTTCCCATAGGAAACTTTTACTTCTAAAGACTCCAGTAATCCAGTTGAAAGAATAATAAAAATTCTATTTCATTTTTATATAAATATGGGTAATAGAGGGTTTTAGTAAAAGGGTAATCTCTTAACGCCGATTTTGGATTGGATAGGTATGCGATAGCTTAAAAGTGACGATTTTATGAGTCTTATACCAAGTCTAGGAAATAAGTTCACACTTGAAGCAAGAATTTTTGTGGAATTTTGGCTTATCATCTGAGACGCCCGTATTCAAATACTTGCGCGAAAATGGTATGTTAAAATTACCAAATAAGCGCAGCTTCAAGTGTATAATTATTTCCTAAATTTGGTATTACACCATCAGTCTAATCTAAGTCATCAGGCTCTTTTCTTTGAGCCATAATTTTGCTTGTGAATTTTCCACCTCCTTCCTTATGAAGCCCTGATGGAAAGCTGCAGCCAGTATGCTTGATAATCTAGAGTTGGCGTGTAATACTCTAATTAATAACTTATAATAATTAAGGTGGCCTTTCATGAGTATATTAAAAGAGTTGCTAGATATAATTAATAATAGTAGCAACATCATTATTGCTGTATTCAGTGGGCTTTTATGGCATACAACTATAAAGGAGAGCCAAATTGCTTCTGCTCAAAATGATATACTAAATAGGCAATTGGAGCTTGCTGAACAACAAGAGAGATTATGGCATCAAACTAATTATCCCGATCTTTGGATAACTGAATTTATAAAAGATAAGAATGAAGTGCTAAGAGGATTTAGAGTGGCTGTGTTTAATAAATCGGACTTTGGCTTTATTGTAAAAGGTATAGCTTCTTCGCAATCCTTTAAGTTTGATGATGAAGACTATGATAAAATAATAATAGTAAATCGTAACATTCCAGCTAAAGGCCTAGAGATTGAACATACTTGGACTACAGTGAAAGCAGAGCCTGGCCGACCAGTACATGGGGAAATTAGAAAGGTTCAGGTTGATAGAGACAGTTGGGATATTGAATATGAAATTCCAAATAATACCTGTGACCTAAATATAGAGTGCTTTATACCAATACTCAATAAAACCGTGCTGGTGGATATTGAAATTAAAAATGAGGGCAAGAGGGTAACATATTGCCCCACATATACAGAGAAAATGCACGATACTAGCCCATATATATAAAAGTCAGAAGGGACTTATTATCAGGGCTGCGCAAAGCAGAGGTGAAAGTGGCTATAAATCGCCTTTGCGAGCAAATTGGCGACCGTAGATCGCAAATTTAGCGCGGCAATCAAGAAAACTGATATTTAATGGATCACCACGGCCACTGACGTGGCCCCGTGATGAGGATTTTATGCACCTTACACCCTTAGTTTAATTCAAAATTAGCGTTTGTAGCTAAGCATTTATCCCATTTCCACGTTGCTGTGCTGCTGCCTTGTCAACCGCCCTATCATATGCTAGAAGATCATTCTGATTCAAGTACTTAGTCTCGCATAGAGTGAACCTTGGATTCCATCCTTTATCATCAGTCAATTCTGGATTAGCTCCAAAACTCAGTAGCAGTGATATTAGTTCTGGCGCCCCATAGGTTGCCGCCACATGCAAAGCTGTCTTTCCATCCTGGCATTTGGCATTCGGATCAGCCTTATTTTTCAATAGCCAAGTGGTTAAAGTAAGGGTCTTAGTAGAAGGATATCGGGAAGTACTAATATACAAGGCAGTATTATTAAATGTATCTTTGGCATCAATAGAAACCCTTGCTCCTTTAGCTGCTTCGGCCAGTTCTAATAATTTGCTACTGTCTTTGATCTCTCCCTCATCGGCTATGCAATGCAACACTGTTTGTCCACTTGTGCCATATAGACTTAATAAACCAAATCTTTCCTTATCCATATCAGCAATAGTATTGCAGCTATACAAGTGCTCTAGCAACTCTTCAGGCATATGACGACCTAATTCTTTACTCTTTTTTCTTTCTGCATCTTGTTGCTGTTCAACGAAGCTCTTAAAGTTTAATGCTATTTCTGGGGGAAGAGGCCAAAACTTAGTAGTAGATAAGCAGGAGGATGGACGCATGATATACCTCAAACATATTAGATTATAAAGAGATGAGTATATAACCTCAATTGGTTTATCCTCATTGCAAATAACTCTAGCATATGGACTTAAACATTACAATATAAATATATAATCTTATAATGTGATAAAAGTAACCTTAGGAGCAATCTATTATTAACACATTTTATATAAGATGGTTGTTACATTGTTAAGCGAGGTTAATATGCAAGGCCATAATGATTCCAATAGAAAAAGAAGCAGAGAAGAGGAGAAACAGGAGCCCTCTTCTAAGGTACCTAAAATTAATAGCACTTCTACAGCCTCAAGCTAAAAATGTAATAAATAACTTACTAGCCTGCTACCAACAAAAGAGTACCATACCACACCTGCTTACAGCTGTAGAAAATCAGCTGTATACTAAAATTAATATGCATAAACAAATATCACTCCTTGCTTCAAAAGTAGCTGCACTACAGGAGCTGTTGCCGCAAATTCCAGAAGAACACTATAAAATAGCCGCCTACGTATATGAGCTTTTGATTGATTCATATTTATTGGGTTCATCAGAAAATAAAGAATATGCTCGTACCACTCTTCTTCCTACAATCAAGAGTATTGCAAATTACTATAATGATAACTCTAATGTAAAGAATTATTTCTTGATGATTTATTATAACTGTGTGGCTAAATGCCAACCCATGTCTATTGATAACTTTTCAAGCGCAAATATGTTTGAAGAATTGGTACAAGCAGGACAGGCAGAATACGGTGATATCGAACCGAATGCTATATTTCTTGACCAACATGAAGTTGGGTTTTCAAGTAACAAGCCCCTTGGTACTCACAATATACAAACCTGTATAGTACTAATTGTTAGAGACCCAGGCACACACCTAACTGCTTTAGCTCATATAGATGCTAATATTGATAGTGAGTCAGTAAAACGGGTTTTCTCGAATTTTGACGCAAGTCATAGCTTAGAAATACATTTGATCGGCGCTTCAGGCACAAAATTTAAAAATAATGAGTGGAAATTACCCAACCTTTTATTAGAAGGAAATGAGCCCCTGCCTTTAAAGGAAATAGAAGAAGAGATAGGCAATTGTATAGCTAGTATAGCGGGCACCGGAAAAGGTGATGATAGCGACTATCAAGCTCTAAAAAATATTTACACCGTAATATATGCAATGCTGACCTCGGAGCACACCTTTACTTTCAAAAACGTTGTAGTAGCAGGAAGGCATGAACCCTCGATAGTAGTAAATCCTGCAACTGGCGAGCTTAAAGCATGCACCCCAGCCTTTGATCTAACTAAATGTACAGCAGGCTGCTTTGTGGGCTATTATAAAAACCATACCCAATTATTTACTGCCTTAGAAAATGGCGAAGAAAACAGGAAATATCATATTACTCTTAGCGGACAACAAGTTAGTACACTTTGGAACAAATACCAAGAATACCAAAACACCCATAATGGTGACTATGCGACTGCAATTAAATCTGATTTATTTAAAAGCGTGCAGGAAGCAGGCATTGTAAGAGTCGCAATCATAGCACAAAGTCAAATTACTTGCATGCAGGTGTTTATCGAAGCTATAGAGTATGTGTCTGCTAGCTGTCAAATGGATAAAGCGCAAGTAATTCAACTATTGCTTCATTCAGATTTAAGCTTGTGTGTGGGAGATAATTACCAGGAAATGAATCAAGGCCTAATCACTCAGCTTACCCAACTCCAAAATACAGAATCAAGCGTTGAGCAACCCCTTGCTATTTCTACCACCCCCTCTGCTCCCCCTCTAACCTCCACATGAGCCAACTACACAAGAGCAAGCTCCTGGGCCAGTTGTAGGCCCACATACTCAACAACTTGCTGATAAAGATAAAACTCAACCTCAAGAAAAAGAAATACAGAAGTAACATAACTCGAACTATGTTTAAGAAGAGGGTAGAAAACACTTAAAAGCGGCAATCATGGCGCCCATATAAGACATTTATAGCCACTTTCACCTCTGTCTTGCGCAGCTCTGCTTATTATGACCCCACAAAACTCTTGGACAATGTAACATAGTAGTATATTCTGGCGTGTATAGTGACTTCCATTAGGATAGAAAATATGGATGAATTTTTTGCAACAGCACATCAAAACATGGTGAAGAATCAGGTAATGACCAGTAGTGTGTTTGATAAGCGCATATGGCAGGTGATGTCTGAAGTGCCACGGCATAAATTTTGTAATGGTAGGTGGCAACAGGTTGCCTACTTAGATCGTGAACTACCATTAGGGCAGGGACGTTTTATGCTGCAGCCTGCATTATTCGCTCAGATGCTGCAAGCTTTGGAGATCAGCTCGGAAGATAAGGTGTTGGATATAGGGTGTGGCAATGGCTATTCAACCGCAGTAATAGCCAAAATGGCAGGTGAGGTAGTAGCAGTAGAAAGCGCACGTAGCCTTGCATTAAAGGCTGCTGAGTTGCTGCCTGCTATGCAGTATCATAATATCTCGATTAAACACGGCGAGTTATTAGCCGGTGCTGTAGAAAATGCTCCGTATGATGTAATATTCATCAATGGCTTAATTTCCAGAGTGCCAGAAGGTTTGTTCCACCAATTGCGTAAAGGGGGGCGACTAGTGACGTTAGAAAGATATGAGGGTATGTCCAAGGCAGTGTTATATCGTAATATTTCTGGTATATATTCGCCTGTTGAAAAGTGGGATGGTTACGCTAGTTCATTGTAGCAAGCCTATTTAGTTGTAAAAATTAATAAATATACTCTTGTAGTCATGGCGTCCTCACCCTATAATTTATGTCAGTATAAATGTAAACAACGGAGTAAATGATGTCTGTTTTAGTTAGTAAGCCCGCGCCGGATTTTGTTGCCAAAGCAGTAATGCCAGATAATTCTATAATAGAGCTACGTTTGTCAGAATATACCAAAGGTAAGTACGTTGTATTATTCTTCTATCCTTTGGACTTCACTTTTGTTTGTCCTTCGGAAATCATTGCATTTGATAAACGCCTAGAAGAGTTTAAGCGTCGTAATGCTGAGGTTATTTCTGTAAGTGTGGATTCTCATTTCTCCCATATAGCATATAAGAAAACTCCTATAAATGAAGGTGGCATCGGCCAGGTGCGCTTCCCAATGGTGGCGGATTTGTCTAAGCAGATATCTCGTGATTATGACGTGTTGTTTGACAATTCTGTAGCTCTGCGTGGTACATTTATCATCGACCCTAAGGGAATCGTGCGGCACCAGCTTATTAATGATCTGCCTATAGGACGCAGTATTGATGAGGCATTACGCATTTTGGATGCTCTACGCCACAATGAGGAGCATGGGGAAGTTTGCCCGTCTGATTGGCAGCACGGAAAAGAGGCTATGAAAGCAAGTGCTGAAGGCGTGGCTAGTTATTTAAAAAAGCATGGATAAGAGTTACGGGGCAATTCAGTGAAGCATACAGCAGTTTTGGTGATCGGTTCGGGCCCAGCAGGATATACCGCAGCAATTTACGCGGCCCGCGCTGCGCTCAAACCAATTTTAGTTTCTGGTAACCAACCAGGAGGACAGCTTACTGTCACTACGGATGTAGAAAATTACCCAGGTTTTGCTGATATTATTCAAGGACCATGGCTGATGGAACAGATGGCAGCACAAGCTGCTCACGTTGGTACAGAGCTGTGTAATGATCACATTGTAGAGGTAGACCTCAAGTCTAGGCCATTTAAGGCCATAGGAGAGTCAGGTGCAGTATATACTGCAGATACAGTAATCATTTGCACTGGGGCTCAGGCTAAATGGCTTGGCCTGGATAGTGAGACTAAGTTCCGCGGCTTTGGAGTGTCTGGTTGTGCTACTTGCGATGCTTTTTTCTATAGGGGTAAGAAGGTGATGGTAATCGGCGGGGGCAATACTGCGGTAGAAGAAGCGCTTTATCTCACCAACCATGCTGCAAAAGTGGTACTAGTGCACAGGCGTGATGCTTTACGTGCAGAGCAGATACTGCAGCAACGCCTCTTTGCTCATCCTAAGATAGAGGTTATTTGGGATACAGCACTGGAGGAGGTGTTGGGAACTGAAGAGCCGCTAGGAGTTACAGGTGCGCGCTTGCGTAATTTAAAGACCGGAAATGTGACTGAGCAGCTGGTGGATGGGATCTTTATTGCTATTGGCCATAAGCCGCATACTGAAATGTTTCGCGGTATATTAGCCATGGATGACGAAGGGTATATTATAACCTCTCCTGATAGTACAAGAACAGATATACCTGGAGTATTTGCCGCAGGTGATGTCAAAGATAAAATATTTCGCCAAGCAGTAACGGCTGCAGGTATGGGCTGCATGGCAGCCTTGGAAGCTTCTAAGTTCTTGGCAGAATCCGAAGGGAATGTAGGATGATAAAAAAAGTAGATAACCCACAATACCCTGATATAGAAGCAAAGAGGGAGATGGCTCAACTATGGTTTCGGCAGTTACGGGATAACGTACGTAATACCCTAATGCAGTTAGAGCGAGAAGCCAATTCGAATGCCTCTTTTGAGGTGGAAAAATGGGACTACCAGGGGGGCAGTGGAGGCGGTGAAATGTCTGTTATGTATGGTAAAGTATTTGAAAAAGTGTGTGTGCATATCTCTTCTCTTAATGGCGAATTTCCAGAAAGTGTAGCAGATAACATCCCGGGGACTGCTGGCGATCGTTCATTCGCAGCAACAGGAATATCTTTGATTGCTCATCCTAAATCGCCACTAGTGCCAACTGTGCATATGAATACGCGTTTTATTGTAACACAACAAGCTTGGTTTGGTGGGGGTGCAGATCTTACCCCTACTTTTCCCGATAAAGATGACACAGCAACATTTCATGATTATATGCGCCAAGCATGCGATGCATATAATCCTTCTTGTTATGAGGATTTCAAGAAGCGGTGTGATAAATATTTCTTTTTACCACATCGCAATGAAATGCGTGGGGTGGGGGGTATTTTTTATGATTACCTTAACTCAGGTGATTGGGATAAGGACTTTGGTTTTACGAAAGAAGTAGGCAGCAAGTTTTTAACTGCGTATACTCAAATCGTAAGGCGCAATTATAAAAGTAAATGGACGGCGGAGCAAAAGGAGCAGCAGCTGTACAAACGGGGGCGGTATGTCGAGTTTAACTTACTCTACGACCGTGGAACGCAATTTGGGCTGCAAACTGGTGGGAATGTCAAAGCTATTTTAGGCTCGATGCCACCGGAAGTAAAATGGGAGTAAAGTATGGATGAGATCTTTGAGTCTGGCGTAATAGGCAAACCTTGGGGGTCGCTAGAAGGGCGGATGTTAGTAGCCTCTAAATCGTTAGACGGAAGCTGCTTTGAGAAGTCACTGATTTACATATGCGCACATGATGAAAATGGCGCAATTGGAGTGATTATTAACCGCGAGATGGGAAGCATATCGCTAAAAGAGATTTTTGAATCTCAACGTGTAGAGCAGAAGCAGGGTATCCCTGCGCGTTTGAATAAACGTTTTCCAGTATTGTTTGGTGGGCCTGTAGAAACTAGTAGAGTAATAATTCTAAGTATGAATCGTGACCAGGAGGAGCATTTTACTCAGTGGCATAGCCTAACTGTCCATACTGATGCTGAGAACTTCTTACATGATTATGTCAAAGGAAGTCATAACAATAAGTTTGTTGTGACTCAAGGCTTGGCAGCGTGGGATGGGGATCAGCTGGAGCATGAGCTATCAGAGAATGCATGGTTGGTAATGGATTTAGATGATCCAAAGCTAATTTTTTCACAACGTACTAAAAATAAGTGGAAGAAAGCAATAGAAGCCCTAGGTGTTCGCAATTTTGATAATTTAGTAAGTTATAGTGGCCATGCTTAAAACGCCGATTTCGGATTGGATAAGGTATGTGATGGCTTAAAAGCGAGGATTTTACGCGTCTTTGCGGGGCCCTGTCATTTTATGCCAAATTACGAATCTATACATAGGCCAATATTTGATTTGATAGAATGAATGGTTGTAAAAAAAGAAGTTTATGAGTATAATGCCATTAATCATATGTTAAACTTTCCATCCATATAATGAATGATGGATAAATAGCCCGGAGAGAACAAAATGCACACACAACCGGACCAGGGGGTAAAAGGGGAAATATATTCCGTAAAGCAATCAGATAATCTGTACCTCAATATGGTGAAGGTGACTGCTCTTAATGTGGAGAAGTGGGAGGCATTATGCTATGAACAAAAAAGAATACAAGAGACTCTTAAAAAACTTAAGAACCTCCAAAGCCCTGAAGAACGCCAAAGGGTGGGGGAAATTTATAATCAGCACTCCGCAGTAATAAATAATATTGAAGTGGGTATCACTGGATTTAAGTCCAGCCTTAAATATTATGATAATGAGAAAACAGAAGTGTGGGTGGCTTATGCCTCATATGAACCAGTAACTGATCCAAATGAAGTAGACATCGATAAGATTGAGATGTTTACAACTATAACAACTTCAGAGAACTCGGCTTTTACCACCCATATGGGTATCACTCGCTCTGTTGCTACCTTACTTGCAGAAAAAGAGCCACACAAAGACTTGGCAAATCAGCTTCATACCTTTGCTGCAAAAGCAATGCTTCAGCGGCATCCTGAGAAAGCCTATATGGTTAACGTGCCTATGACTGCAATGCGCGAGATTTTAAGTGGCGCCTTCGAAAAGAAGGGCATGCATGATGCTGTATATATTTTGGGTGATCAGGCTAGGTTTGAAATAACTCGCTCGCTAATAAAGGAGGTTTTAAGAAAACAAGGAAAGAAATTAACAAGAGAAATTCAAGGGAAAATAAAAGATAACGTTTATCAATTTATTTTTGATAATAACCTATACGAACCCTTAAAAGCCAGTCTACTTGAGGCAAAAATCAAGATGAAGAAGGGGTATGATGAAGTTATCAAGCTCTCTTCAGATAGAATGGGTACTGCTCGAAAGTACAGCACGCTTTGTATAGAGATAGCATTATTAGAGCAAAATTATTCTATACATCAAAAATCCTCTTATATACCTTTGGTAGTGAATCGAGATATGGTTGTTAAAGAGAAGTTATTAGAAAATACAGGGGAGGTATTTACCTTTATTCTCCAAGATTCGTCAGGTAAAAAATTATGTGAATTAGATGCAACACAGCAACAGGGTGAGTATAAGTGGTTCTTTGATCACCGCTATCAATTTCAAAATAGAAATGAGAGTGAGCCGCTTATTGTAGTTGATTTACCTAAATTATCCCAACTTAAAGAGATAAGCTCTAATATCGCACATCAAACCCAAGACAGCACTCCCGAAGAAGAAGCCCAAAAAGAGAAAGTATTAGCACGTAAGCGCCAGGAGAAAGAGGAGGCACTTAGAGCTCAGGAAGAGGCCGCACAAGAGCAGAAGCGTCAAGAGCAGGAAGAAAAAAACCGCATTGAACAAGAGAAAAGGCTTAAAGAACAGGCACGCCTACGTGAGCTCCAGGAAGAGAATAGAAGGCTTAAAGAAGAAAAAAACCGCATTGCACAAGAGAAGTTACAAAAAGAGCAGAAAGAGCAGGAGGCAAAGCGCCTCGAACAGGAAAATCTGCGCAAGGAGCAGGAAGAAAAAAACCGCATTGAACAAGAGAACCTGCGCATAGCGCAGGAAAAGGCAAAGGAAGAGGAGAGCTTACGCATTAAACAAGAAGAAGACGCGCGCATTGCACAAGAGAAGTTACAAAAAGAGCAGAAAGAGCAGGAGGAAAAGCGCCTCAAAGAGGAAAATCTGCCCAAGGAGCAAGAGGCAAAGCTTTTGAAAGAAGGGGTATGGATACAGGCGGGAGTGGGAGGCGGCCTTGCTTTGTTATCTATGGGTGCTGTTACGGGGTTAGTGAGTCAAGGCATACCTAACCAAGTTATCGCTGCTATAGCTGGCCAAGCCATTGACAACATAGCTTTAGAATTGGCAGCCACCTCTATTACAGTTGGTCTTACAGGCGCACTACTTGCCACAGTTTTATATTGTGGTATAGCGAAGTTTCATGATCACCGGGAGATCAAAGGGCTTGAAGTTGCTGCTGTTTTTGCTACCGCATTTACTACTCTAGCTTTGTCTACCTTAGCAATCTCAGCCGCTCCTTTGTTGACCGCAAACTTAGAGTTATTGATACAGGGAGCAGCCATTGTCATAGCTTCAGGAGTAGAGCTTGGCACAAACTATGGTATAGCCTCTACCAGCGCAGGCCACCAGGGCCTTTAAAAGTCGTCTTTGTAATGACCCCGTCAATTTCGCATGAGTGTCAGCTCATGTTACTGGCTGGCCCGCAAAAGTATATTATAGCACACCGCAACTGTCACCCCGTGGCTTGGGTCCATATAAGCTACAAATGAGGCCTGGGAGTGGGTACCGCGATCAAGCAGCAGGTACGACAAGGCATGAAATGCATATTTATAGAGACCACACCTATGAACACTTACACTTCAATAGCATTGTTACCAACACTAAAAAAGCCAGGTACGCCTGGTGGAGGCTGAACAGATACCTATGCGTGCGCTTTTTAAGCCTTAGTTTAAGTATTGATTGAACGTATAACTTATACCAACTCTCAGCTAAAACAGTACAAGGAGCAACAGCGATGTGTGGTAAAATCTACATGAGCGAGGAGCGACGCTGTAATCTTTTAGCTAAGACTTGGTATTATGCAGTAGCGCAGTCAAATGGCATACCATCTAAAAACTGCCATAATAGTTTAGCCCCCGCTATGGCTCCCATTCTTGCTTCCTCTTGAGACTCTTCTGGCAAGGCGGCAATTAGATCAGCACACTCCTGGGAATGCCATTCATCAGCACCTATATGTAGGCGGAAAAAATGTAAGACACGTTCTTCAGTAATACCATAATGCCGTTCTAGCCCTTCAATCTTAGATTTTGCTACTTCTGGCACTTGGCGTTCATATGCATAAAGCGCGCCCAAGCCACGTGCATAGGAGGAGGCTAGTTCATGATACCCATCAATAAGACGCTGAGTACATTCATACAATTCAGTTTCTGCCACTTCACTACGCGCTATGCCTAGCCCTTCGGCGAAGCGTAGCCATAACTCTGGATGATTCTCCTCGCCTTCCTCTTCATCTCTTAGGTTTGCTAATAATATCTGACGTTGTGCCAAACTCTTACACTTAGAATGCAGTAAGCTGAGATAACGTGGGAACTCGGCTACATGGTGATAGTACTGCTTGGCATATTCCTGCAATTGTGGAATAGTCAGCGTACCAGCACTCCATGCCTTATACATGGGGTGACTCAATAGATTATAATCTTCTAACTGCTGATTTAGAATTTCTATTATTTCCATATAGCCTTCCTTTGTCTAGTATTAAGTAACTTTTTTAGGTTGCCTGGCAACAACACGTTCTTTGATACGAGCTGCTTTGCCGCGTAGCTCACGCAAATAGTATAATTTAGCGCGGCGCACTTTACCTTTACGTATTACTTCAATTTTTTTAACTCTAGGGGAATATAGTGGAAATGTACGTTCCACGCCTTCACTGCCGCTGATTTTGCGTACTGTAAAGGTTGAGCCTATATCTCGGCTTTTGCGACGGATGCATACCCCTTCAAATGCCTGAACCCTGCTGCTTGTGCCCTCAATAATTTCAAACGATATACGTATGTTATCACCTGGACGGAAATCTGGAATCTCGCGCCCTTCCATTAATTTAGCAATTTGCTTGCTCTCATACTGTTGTAGTAAATTCATTTTTTCTCTCCTTGCAAATATTGGTCCCATAAATCGGGACGTGTTTGCCTTGTTTGCTCTTTAGCTTGCGCTAACCGCCAAGCTGCAATAGCTTGATGGTTACCTGATAACAATACCTCTGGCACCTCTTTGTCGCGCCATAAGGCAGGCTTGGTATAATGTGGATATTCCAGCAACCTACTATAAGCGGTGCCAACGCCAAAGCTTTCTTCTAGTAGAGAGCTTTGACCGCCCAGAACTCCAGGCACTAAGCGTGCACAGGCATCAAGCAAGACAAAAGCTGCAATATCACCAGAAGATAAGACATAATCTCCTACACTTACCTGCCGCACTTTATACTCTTGTAAGACGCGTTCGTCAAGTCCTTCAAAGCGTCCACAGATAATATTTATCCCTACATGCATATTTACTAGATCATATGCCATCCTTTGGTTTAGTAGCTCCCCGCGTGGAGACAGATAGATAATGGGATTATGTTGGTTTTGCATAAACGTCCCATCAATCGCATCTGCTATTACATCAGCCTTTAGCACCATGCCTCCTCCCCCACCATAGGGGGTATCATCCACGGTACGATGTTTATCTTGGGCAAAATTACGTATATCATGAGCACGCAAGGACCATATTCCTTCGTCCAGGGCTTTACCCACTACTGATAAGGCTAAAGGACCGGGGAAAATCTCGGGAAATAGGGTTAAAATTTCAGCTTGCCAAGTCATAATCTTGCTTATTTGTTATGTTTTATGCCTGTATTGATATTTAATGATCAAACGCCGCAAGCATGTCTGTATTTAAATGAGCATGTACTAGCTCCGTATTAGCTTCAGAGTATAGAGTATCTTGTGTAGCATCTTCATATACCCATTGTACCAGCTCGTCAATATATAGCCATTCCATAAGAATGCGTACCGGGGTAAATGCTATACTGATGCCTGCAATAAAATCTTCTTGTATTTCTTCCATCTCCTCTTCAAAGCTCCTACCTAGTACTAGCATATTATAATATGGCATGAATGATTCAGCTAAGTGAATTGCGGTGTGTACCATTTCGTATACCCCAAAAGTGGCATCCAAAAAGGGGACGCCAAAATATGGCTCTATATATTCGTGAATCTGGCCAATTACTGGTAAGTGGTGTACCACATCCAATAATTGTCCGCCTTTAATTGGAGCGGTGAGTAAATCTATTGCAATAATACCCATAGCGGGGGCTAAATATTGGCCATGATGATTTATGTAGTCTGTAAATCGATGCCAATCAGAATTCTCATGACTATGATGATGGTGACCCTCATGTTCATGGTGGTGCGGAGTAGAGGCAATTAAGTCTTTATCACCCCCATGCAAAATTGTAGTGGCCAGACCATTTGCAATATGGGCATTAATTATCCTTACAGTACTAAAAAGTAGTGTATCTAATAAAATATCAACAGGGAAGAGGCCTACGAACTTCAATAGGCCGAAAACAGCTTGTAACATATATTTTTGCTAAAAATCAATCAAGTCTAGGTTGTAATAATGTGGCACTACTTAACGGTGTATATTCTTGCCTGCTATGTATTTTTAGGTTATAATAAAGGATATAACCAGGTAGAAGTGAGTGTAATATTTGGGCGCATTATACCATATTTGGGCAGTAAAACCAAGAGGGGAATATGAGAAAATTTAATGTACCATGCAATTTTGGTGGCGCCACTTCGCCAATTACAGTCTATATCGGCACTCCAAAAGCCGACCATCACCCCCTACATTTTCAGGCAGATTGGCTTTCTAAAGAACGTGGCGGCACTATTCCTGCAGAAATTATGGATAGCTTAGCCCAGTTGAAGGAACTTGCTGAGAAGAACAATGTGCCATTTGAGGAGTTGTGTGCTTACGCGCTGGAGGCTGCAGCAACTATGGATGATGCTAGTAAAAACCAAGCACCAGCTGCTGTTGATGAAGATAGCACTCCAGCGGAAGAGGCTTAGCACTGATTTCATAGCTCAGTATATAAGGTATTATTGCGAATAAAAGCTATCTAGTCTGCTCGGGCTGTGCTTTTGCCATGCCTATCTTTGTATCCAAAAGTCTTTTGAGAAAATTCTCTTTGCCTGGAAATTTCTCCTCTTGATTTACTATCTTAACAGGCCCAGAAGTGTTGATCGAGGAGGATATGGAGTCCACCAATACTTGACATACTAGTATGCCTTCGTTTTGTCCTTGTGGAGTCAATTGAAGCTTATCAATATGGCAACTTCCTGCAATATAGAATAAGATTTGGTATACTAGCTCAGTAGGAGCGTTTTGATGACTCAACTGAGAAAAAGCTTTCACTGGCTGCTTACAGGTCATCATAAAAGGAGCGATAGCTTGGCGCATACCATATAGTGCAGGATATACCATTGCTGTATAGCCAAACTCCTCCGTCAATCTTATTCGATAGTCACGTATTGTTAGGGACAAACTAGAATAGTCTTTCTTTAACTCTCTCAGAGTATTATGGGCCTGCTGTAGAGGGACTGACACATCTGGTGTCACCTCCAGTAGAAACTCTAGCACCTCTATACGGCCGTCTAAAGCAGCATTATGCCATGCTTTGTATCCATAAGCTTGGTTCATAGCTTGCAATTCATCCGGGAAGTGGCCTTTAAGCCATTCTAGCACCTCTATCTGGCCTCCTAAAGCAGCGCATCGCCATGCTGCGTAGTTATAAGCTTGGTTCATTTTCTGCAGCTTCTCCCCAGGGAAAGTAGCTGCGAGCCACTCTAGCACCTCTATATGGCCTTTTATAGCAGCAAATTGCCATGCTGCGTACTTATCAACTTTGTTCATAGCTTGTAACTCCTTAGGGAGTGGCTTAAGCTGCTCTAGCACCTGTGTAGAGCCTCCTAAAGCAGTAAATTGCCATGCTGGGTAGTCATTAGCTCGGTCCATTCCTTGCATCCCCTCAGGGAGAGCACCTGCAATCCACTTTAGCACCTCTATATGGCCTCCTAAAGCAGTAAACTGCCATGGTGTGTAGTCATCAACTTGCTTCATTTTCTGCAGCTTCTCAGGGAAAGTATCTGCAAACCACTTTAGCACCTCTATATGGCCTCCTAAAGCAGCATATCTAAATACTACTGTGTTCTCATCATTAGACTGGTTTATCCAGTTCTCTAATGGCTGTTTATTACCTTTGTTAAATTCTGAGAAACAATAGCCCAAATCTTCGTAAAGTGGAGGAGCGTCATCATTTAGCATAAAAATACCAAAATTATTTATAATTACAGGGTAACACTACTTTACTATACTTTATATGGCAAGTTTTATTATATAAAGATTATGTTATCAGCCTGCAAAAACTACGTTCTGAGCTTATAAAAGAATAAGCCCCTACCACATGCTTTTGCATCTCTAAGGTTAGCCTGTGCTCAACTACCGCGCCACGCTTTACACAAGCGTGGATTAAAGTGAAGATGCCGGACGTTACATAATCTCCAACAATTCCTAGGTGGTGTTGGTCATTGGCGCTCATTACTGCGATCACTCCGTAATCCAATACTGATTCATATAAGTGTAGAGGTAAAAGTTCCGGCAATTTCTGATGATGTTTCATGCTGTATTGCAATGTATCATAGAGGAAAAGTTGCACCCCATGTTTATCTTGGAGTTGTAATTGACGGGCTACACCAACAACCAAGCCTATACAATCGCAACCTAGATCCTTGCTACGGCCATGTAGCAAAAATGGGGTGCCTAGCCAGGAGCGGGCTGTAGCTATAATCAGCTTATACAAATCAGATGAGGCTTGCGCTGGGGGTGAGTCTGATGTATGTAGAGGCATGTTGTTTTTCATATAGGTGCACGATGCAATGGTTAGATAAAATCAAGGCAGGTTTAAGCAAAACCTCCGCTTCCTTAACTGCAGGTTTAAGCAAAATTTTGGTACACCGGAAGCTCGATAATGAATTATTAGAAAGCTTAGAAGAGTTATTAATTGCAAGCGATATGGGTGCCTCGCTTGCTGCAGACTTAGTAGCCGAGTTAGCCCGGGACCGTTTTAATAAGGAGATTACAGAAGAGGAAGTAAAAAGCCTGCTTGCCAGTTATATCACTAAGAAGTTAACCCCATTAGCCAAGCCCTTGCCCATATCTGCTCACCACCCTCAAGTCATTTTGCTATGTGGCACTAATGGTAGCGGTAAGACTACTACTGCTGCCAAATTAGCTGCACAACAAATAGCTTTGGGGCGCAAAGTTATGCTTGCAGCGTGCGATACTTTTCGTGCCGCTGCAACTGAGCAGCTGCAAATTTGGGCTGAACGTATTGGTTGCCCCATAGTGGTTGGAGCAGAAGGATCAGATCCAGCAAGTGTGGCATATCGAGGCTATATTGAAGCACAGCAGGGGAATTATGATTTATTGCTGATAGACACTGCAGGACGTTTGCATAATAAAGCTAATCTAATGGAAGAGCTGGTTAAAATCTGCAGAGTACTGAAAAAGATAGATGCTGAAGCTCCGCATGAGGTAGTGTTGGTATTAGATGCTACTATCGGGCAGAATGCCTTGATACAGGCCACTTCTTTTCAGCAGATGGTACAGATCACTGGGTTAATTATTACTAAACTAGATGGCACTGCCAAAGGTGGTATTACTGTGGCTATTGCAGATAAACTAAAGTTACCAATTTATGCCATAGGCTGTGGCGAAAGCAGTGATGACTTAGGCGAGTTCATTCCTACAGCCTTTGCTGCAGGATTATTACGCGGCTAGACTACAACGCAACATTCTTCACTTTATGCTCTGCTATTATGGCCAAACTTAGCCCCCCAGCTGTTAATGCAAATGCTATAGCGCCTTCCATTATCATGACCTCTGTACATATTATATTACCCATAATCATGCTTAAAGCTGGGCCGGCCAAAGTGGTAGGTACGACAAAGAGACTACAGATTCCAGCCCCTACAAGTGTGGGAAGAAGAGTATGGTTAGAAAAGCTATAACCTGGATATTCAGTAAGTTTTGTATATTCGTATAAACTCCTTACCACTGTGTACAACACAAAGGACATACCAAATGCTATTGTAGCTTCAATGGCTATACTCTCGACAGCACTAAAAGAACTTGTGGCTAATACTGAGCCAATACCAATGTGAGAAGCGCAATATCCAATACCAACTCCCCCTATCAATGCCCATAATAGACTGTTGCCTGCTATGTTCCACAGCCTTATGGCCTTATTTTCTGTATGGCTCTCAGTTAGTGTGCTAGTAACTATAGCAATACCGAAAGCGGCCGCCAAGCTGCCTACTGTGACTAGTAAAACGGGCAAGGACGAGGTGCCCACCATGATGGCTGCAGTTGCATGCCCATTGGTTGCTAGGCTTATTCCAGTAGCAGCACTTGCTATACCTAAAGCAATTAAAACTGCCCCCAAGATTTGATATTCTACTTTCGACTGAGGGGTGAGAAACTTATAGCTTAAGTATTGAGAACTTGGCCGTTTCATTTTAGGTACCACAGTCTTGAAACTGGCATTTAGTACTTTAATAGTGCACTCCATATTGCTCATCTCATCCACGGTATTACTAAGGTGTATCTTTTCCGAATACTTGGTTGTTATATCAGGAGAGTCGGGTGCAGTACGCCGTGCTAGCTTTATCTTCTTTAGAGACTCCCTAATGCTTAGGATGGTTGCTTGGGTTTCAGTTGATAAAGAGGTGAATTCGACTTCAACTCCTTCTGTTTTTTGCAGTTCTGTCTTGGCAGAGGCTATTCTATTTTGTATACCTTCTGTTTTCTCGCGTAGTAGTATGTAGTGCTGTTTTAGCTCAAATATGATCT
>JANPII010000165.1:0-21028 GCA_031424915.1 Pseudomonadota bacterium | reverse complement strand
TTGCAAAAAGGTTGGAAACTATACGGCAAAACTGGCTCTGGTACAAAAAGAGGTTGGTTTGTAGGATGGATACAAAATGGCGAGCGATATATTACCTTCGCTCATTATATAGAGAAGGCAGAAGATGCTCCAATGCCACTTGGTCTTGTAGCAAAAGAAGAGGCAAAGCAGCAGCTTATGCAGCTGATGTCATCTGACAAATCATAGTTGTTGTTAATTCAGCCACTGTGTAGCACTGCTATGCTATTGGCACTAAAATTTATAGTGCCAATAGCATAGCCAGAACAGAGAGTCTTTTTGTTGCAATTCCCAGTGCTTGAGAGTAATCTTGCATACTCGATAAGTAATATTTAAGTTAAGGAACAATGGAATTAAAAGTTTTACGCAAAAGCTTCTTGGAATACTTCGCTAAAAATGGACATACAATTATGCCAGCAAGCCCGTTAGTTCCTCACAATGATCCAACATTAATGTTCACTAATTCCGGCATGGTGCAATTCAAAGAATGCTTTACAGGCCTAAAGAAACCCGAGCATTCTAAAGTTACAACAGTACAGAAATGTGTACGTGCTGGTGGTAAGCATAACGATCTTGAGAATGTTGGCTATACGGCCCGGCACCATACTTTCTTTGAGATGCTAGGCAATTTTTCTTTTGGGGCTTACTTTAAGGAAGAGGCGATTACTTTGGCCTGGAATTTACTGGTTACCGAGCTAAAGCTGCCTCGTGATAGGTTATATGTCACGGTATATCATCAAGATGAGCAAGCGGCGGACATATGGAAAAAAGTGGCAGGATTGAACGATGAGAGGATTATACGTATCCATACTAATGACAATTTTTGGCAGATGGGTGATACCGGACCCTGTGGCCCCTGCTCTGAAATCTTCTATGACCATGGCTCTACAATAGAAGGTGGCTTGCCTGGCACTCCACAACAAGACGGCGATCGATATGTTGAGATCTGGAATCTAGTGTTTATGCAGTTTGAGCAGACTTTGGGGGGAGAAATGAGCCCTCTGCCCAAGCCATGTATAGACACAGGCGCTGGTCTAGAGCGCCTGGCTGCTGTATTACAAGGCAAGCATCACAACTATGAGATTGACTTATTCCAACATATTATTGATACTTCACAAGAGCTTTCTGGCCAGAAAGGCCATCTAGCTTCACATCGCGTGATTGCAGATCACCTGCGAGCTAGTGCCTTTTTGATTGCCGACGGCGTTATGCCTTCGAATGAAGGAAGAGGATATGTATTAAGACGAATTATGCGACGCGCTATGCGCCATATATCCCAACTGGGTTGTAAAGAAACAATGCTATACCGCTTGTTGCCGGTTTTAGTTAATGAGATGGGCGAGGCCTACCCTGAATTAAAACGAGCAGAAGCGATGATAGCCACCACTCTGCGTTTTGAAGAAGAGCGTTTCAAGGAAACACTGGATAGCGGCCTTAAGATTTTGGCAAGCGCCACCAACAATATAAGTAGCGGCCATACTTTACCAGGTGAAGTCGCCTTTAAGCTGTACGATACTTATGGCTTCCCATTGGATCTAACGCGCGATATTTTGCGTGCTCGTGAGATTGGAGTGGATGAGAAGGGTTTTGATACAGCCATGGCCCAACAACGCCAGCGTGCACGTGCAGCCTGGACTGGCTCTGGCGCACGCGCAGATGATGGCATATGGTTTGCGCTACAAGATCAGGTACAATCCACAGATTTCTGGGGCTATGCTACCACCCAGGCCAGTGCTACTGTTACTGGAATTATACAAAATGGCCAGATCGTGAATGAAGCAAGCGAAGGAGAGGCAATCGTAGTGCTAGATGGCACCCCATTTTACGGCGAATCCGGCGGTCAGGTTGGAGACACTGGCATAATTATATCTTATGATCAACATGCTAAGCCTATAACACACAGCGTCCATGACACATCTAAGCATCTAGGCGATATCTTTGGACATCACATTACACTAAATAGCCCTCTAAAAGTAGGTGAGACTGTTGAAGCTCAAGTCGACGTAGCAAGGCGCTGTAAAATTATGGCCAATCATTCTGCTACTCACTTATTACATAAAGCATTGCAGATAATATTAGGGCCACATGTGGTGCAAAAAGGATCATTGGTAGCAGCAGATCGTCTTCGTTTTGACTTCTCGCATATACAAGCCATCAGTCCAGAACAAAAGCAACAAATTGAGAATATAGTCAATGGCTGGATTATCGCTAATGACCATGTGTCTACTGAATTACTAGCAACTGAGCAAGCATTAGCCAAAGGCGCTATGGGGTTATTTGGTGAAAAGTATGGAGACCAGGTGCGCGTTGTGAGTATGGGAGAATCGCTTGAATTATGTGGCGGCACGCATGTAGAACGCACTGGTGATATCGGGTTATTAAAATTGTTGAGTGAAGAAGCAGTATCAGCTGGAGTGCGCCGAATTGAAGCAGCAACAGGTCTAGCTGCAATTGAATATGTTAACAAGCTACTAGGTGAAGCAACAGCCACCGCTGCAGCTTTGCATTGTGGTGTAGGGGAAATGAAGACTCGAGTTGATACGCTGCTACACGACAAACGCAATTTGGAAAAAGAGGTAGAAGCATTGCGCTTGAAAAACGCAGTAGCAAGCGTTGTAGCGGCGGATGCCAATGGTATGCTATTACATCATTTTACTGATATAAAGTCTGGTGCTTTAAGACATATTGCCACAGAAATTATAAATCAACATCAAGCTAAGATAGTAATGGTTACTTGTAGCGAAGAGCAAAAACTATCGGTAGTTTTAGCAATAGCTCCTTACGCTCAAGGTGAATATAATGCCGCTAGTTTGTTGGCTGCTGTGACTGATGCCTTTGGGGGCAAAGGAGGGGGCAATGCAGCAATTGCGCAGGCAGGTAATATCGCAGCTGGTAATGCTGAAGCCTTGTTTAGCTTAATTCGCACATTGGTGGTATAAGCTTATGCATACTATTGCTTTAATACTTGCAGGCGGGCATGGGACACGTCTGCAGGGAAGCTTACCTAAGCAGTATCTACCAATTCAAAGCGATGCTATCCAATGTTACGATGCCACTTCTATATTGCGGCGTAGTATAGATGCTTTTTTACAACATCCTAAAATAGATGCAGTATGCGTGGTTATTGGCCCAAACGATACTGAGCTATATGTGCAGGCCACTAAAGGTTTGTCATTGCTACCTGCGGTAATTGGGGGTTCTTCAAGGCAGCAATCTACATATAATGGTCTGCAAGCATTAAAGGATTTTGCACCGCACAATGTATTGATCCATGATGCTGCTCGCCCCTTTGTTACGTCAACTATTATCGATAATGTAATTGCTGGTCTAGAGCAATATGAAGCTATTGATCTGGCTGTACCAGTTACTGATACTATCAAATCTCATGCTAATGGTCATATTACCTTGCTACAACGGGATCAGTTATATGCCACTCAAACCCCTCAAGGGTTTCGTTACAAGATCATATTGGATTTGCACCAATGTTACCGAGATCAGGCCTGTACCGATGATATTGCCCTTTGCATAATGGGTGGTATACCTATAAATATAGTCACAGGAGAGGCGGAAAACGTCAAAATCACCACTCAACAGGACTATGCTAAGTATACCCCTAAACTCACTACTCGAGTAGGGCTTGGTTATGATATTCATCGCTTCGGTAACGAATCTGCAGCTAGCAATATTATGCTATGCGGCATCACAATACCATGCAAGCGCCCCGTAATAGCTCATTCGGATGGCGATGTGGCTTTACATGCGCTGACTGATGCTATACTTGGCACTATAGGAGCAGGCGATATTGGTTCCCATTTTCCTCCCAGTGAGCCTAAATGGCGTAATGCAGCATCAACTCAATTTGTTGAACATGCATTAGCACTGCTTGCTCAACAGGGTGGCCGACTCAATAATGTTGATATTACCATTATTGCAGAATTTCCTAAGGTAGGACCATATCGTACACAGATGCAAACCCACCTTGCTTACATTTTAGTCCTGTCCCCCACGGCCGTAAGTATTAAGGCGACCACTGCGGAGGGTCTAGGCGCTATTGGCCGTGGGGAAGGCATTGCAGCATATGCAGTGTGCTCTGCCATGTTTTATACCAAATCTAGGAAATAACTATACACTTGAAGCTGAGCCTATTTGGTAATTTTACCATTTTCGCGCCAGTATGTTGAATACAGGCGTCTCAAATGATAAGCCAAAATTCCACAAAAATTCTTGCTTCAAGTGTGCACTTATTTCCTAGACTTGGTATTAGATATCTCATACTGCTGTATGATGTGAGTAATAAAATACAATTTTATGTATTAGTAAATATTGAAAAATATCAATTTGGCTTTGCACTTAGACAGCTAGACATGTACTCATTTTCTTTTATAAAAGGAGGCCCACTGCAAGCTTAAATATCCCTAAGATACTGCTTTTCAACAGCTAGCTTTATAAAAGAACCGTTAATGCTTATATTAAGAACTCTTGTTATTTTTATTACTACAAGGAGAATTATTGGCAGGTTAGGGGGGGTACTTGCAGTGTTCGTTAAAGGCTATATAATCTCTAAGCATTAGGAGGGGTGATAAGGTATATCATTAACCATTCCTCATTATCAGGTCTTACAGCCCAGCCAATTAAAAGAGTATAATATATGACTGCCAGAATTTTAATTGTTGATGACACACCATTTAATGTCAAATTACTAGAGACCAAATTAAAACAAGAGTATTATGAGGTGTTTTCGGTAAGCAATGGTGTACAAGCGCTTGAGCAAATACCAAAAATACATCCTGACATAATTTTGTTAGACGTCATGATGCCAATTATGGATGGTATGGAAACAGCCCGAAGAATTAAAGCAGATCCTGAAACTACTCATATTCCTATTATTATGGTTACTTCATTAGATGGCCAGGACGATAGAGTGCGCGGGCTTGAAGCTGGGGCTGATGATTTTCTGAGTAAGCCTATTGATGAACAGGCTTTACTTACCCGTATTAAATCCTTGCTGCGGTTAAAATTAATGATGGATGAACTGCATCTACGGGACCAAACTGCCACCCAATTTGGCTTAATTGAGAAACCCACGATGGGAGACAGCTGCAGTATAGACGGGGCAAATGTTTTGCTTATTGAGGATGATATTGCAATGCGTAAAAAAGTGCATGCAATCCTAAATGCTAGGGGGGTCAATGTTGATGATTGTGAAAATCCCGCACTAGCCATTGAAGAGGCAGAAAAAAAAGATTATAGCGTGGTCATTGTAAATAACCAAGTATTGGGTATAGATGGCTTGAGGGTATGCTCTCATTTCAAAAGCCATGATACTTTACGACACGTCTCACTCTTGCTATCAGTAGATGCAGATAACAAAAACATGATAGCACGTGGCCTTGAAATGGGCGTAAATGATTATATAACTATGCCTATTGAAGTGAATGAGTTGGTAGCTCGTGTTTCCACACAAATTAGACGTAAGCGCTATCAGGATATACTACGTGATCAGTATGCTCAAAGCATCTCTATGTCCGTTATCGATGGCTTAACCGGTCTTTATAATAGGCGATACTTAGACATGCATATGGCAAGTATGATAAAAAGAGCGCATGACTTAGGTAAGAGCCTATCTATTTTAATGATCGACTTAGACCATTTTAAGGAGGTCAACGATACCTATGGCCATCAATCGGGTGATGCTGTATTGCAAGAAATAGGAAAGCGTATTTTAAGTAGCATGCGAGTAACGGATTTATGTGCCCGCTATGGTGGCGAAGAATTCATTGTTGTAATGGCGGAAACAGATACGGAACAAGCTCAAGCTATTGCCGAACGGTTGCGTCATTCTATTGAAGAGAAACCCATGACTCTACCTGTACCTCCAGGCCAATTAGATAGAACCTGCAGCATAGGTGTAGCAGGTATGGGGATTGACGATACTGCCCCTGGCTTAGTGGCACGTGCAGATAATTGCCTATATCTTGCTAAAGAACAGGGACGAAATAGAGTAATTGTTAGCGCAGCAAGTGACGCCAAGCCTGCGCTTGCGACAAAACCTGTTGTTGCTCAAGTTGAAAAGACAGCAGATGATGTTAAGCAGCAGGCTGCAACAATACCCCAAGCTGTTAAGGAGCCTAAAGTAATTAAAGCTATAGCACCTACTACTAATATAGAGGATTCTTGGTAAGTGCTAGTCTGGATTTTCTTCTTCCACCTCTAGCGCAAGATCGGCACTGAGTATAGCTTCCAGACCAAGCGTTGGTTCAGCTACTGCTTCTACCTCTCGTAAATGACGTTGCATTGCTCTGCTGCGCACCTCAACGTCTCCTATAACTTTACTTGCTTGATCTAGCTTGCTCTTAGTCTTACCCAGAATATCGGCGAACTTAATAAATTCGGTTTTGACTGAGCTCAATACTTTCCATACTTCGCTAGAACGTTGCTCTATTGCTAGAGTGCGGAAACCCATCTGTAGACTGCTCAAAATTGCACTCAGAGTAGTCGGGCTTGTCAGCACCACACGACACTCTCTTTGTAATGTTTCTATCAAACCAGGATGACGCAGTACTTCGGCATACATTCCCTCTATTGGTAAAAATACAATAGCGAAATCAGTAGTAAAAGGCGGCTTAACATACTTTTCATTCACACTTTTAGCAACTTTTTTAATATTAGCTACCAAAGCTTTATGAGCTTGCACTACTAGCTCAAGGTTACCAGAATCTTGTGCCTCTAATAAACGATGATAATCATCAAGTGGACACTTTGCATCGATAGGCAGCCAAATTTGCTGTAGCTCCGGCGTTTTGTTCGGTAAACGTATGGCAAATTCAACGCGCTCTGCGGTACTTGGTACTACTGCGACATTTTTCTCATATTGTGCAGGTGTCATAATCTGGGTAATTATAGCTTCAAGTTGAACCTCTCCCCATACCCCTCTGGTTTTAACATTGCTCAATACACGCTTTAAATCTCCCACCCCTGAAGCTAGATTTTGCATCTCCCCAAGGCCACGATGCACAATCTCTAAACGTTCGCTAACTAGCTTAAAGGATTCGCTTAGCCGCTTTTCTAGGGTTTCATGTAATTTTTCATCTACCATAGAGCGAATTTGCTCTAGTTTGCGTTCATTAGCTTCTGCCATAGCCTGGACTTTTTGTTCCACAGCAACCCTAATATGCTCCAGCTTCATCTCACTTAGTGAGGTAAGTTGAGTAATTTGCATACCAATGTTGTCCAACTGATTCTTTTGCGCTTGGCTTGCACTCTGCATGCCATCTGCCAACATTTGTTGTATGGCTAACAATATGGTACGACCGCTTTCATCACGCTGTCTTATTGTTTCAACTAGCATTTGCTCTGTATTGGCTATTTTCTGGTTTACTGCTGTAACTTTATTGGCAAGGCTACGCCCCATACATAGTATGATTCCTATACCTAAGATATATGCTGCAATGATTATTTCCCACACCAAGAACTCTCCTATGGTTGTATAAATGGCGCCACTTGTAATTTACGCTGTGCCAAAAGAGCTTGTATTTGCGCTGTTAACCCACTTATATTAGGGCTTAGCACGCTTGCAGCTTGATTCAAGGTGCCTACAACTTTTGCGGAATCACCTTCTGTACTAAAAGGCACCCATATAAATGCAATAGTATCTTGCTCTTTCTCCAAACTGGCTAATACTCGTATAATCTCAGCATTTTGTTTCTCAGAAATAAAAATAGGGGGTATACCTGTTTTGGCGGCAATTCCTTCTAAAATGGCATTATATGCGCTGATAAAATATTGTATGAAGTTGTGGTAGCTAGCAATATCTACCGACCACGTTAATTTTTTGCTGCTAGCCGAACGTGGTAAGGTCATGGCTAACTCTAGCTTAAATTTTTCATTACTCACAAATATCTCATCCTCATTGTACTCAGAGTCATAAGTTGCTCCTAAAGTACTAAGGTCTAAGTCTTCACCCAAACGTTGCTTTAAAGCTGCCTTTGTGTGCTCGCTCATCACTTTGATGTTGCGGAACACCATCCTACATTCTGTTTCACCTACCTGTTCAGACAATTGCTTAGCTTTTTCCATTGCCTGTATTCCCCAGTCAGTAAAATACATACTAAGATCCGTCTTATAGCCTATAACATGCACAGTACTTTCCGTTACACTCTTTTCCTGATCGCGCCATGTTTGAACTTCTAATTTTGCCTCTTTCCAGGTTAATACTGGCGCCATTTCTGGGGTTTGAACTTCTAAAGGGCCGGCATGAAACACCAGGTGCTTTAAGGTAGCTAAGGCAGCATTATCTTGAATTTTACCTAATACTTCTTGAGTCACTGTACGATTAAAATCGCGTAAAGACTTTTTGAAATGTACTTCTAGAGTTGGCTCTTCTGTAAATAATAAGTTTAAAGGCTTCTGCTCTTCTTCTTTCAATTTCCACTGCCACTGCCTTGGGGCTGTAAGTTGAGCTAAATGCTCTAAAGGTGCGCTAAACACTTGTATCTCATCAACTTGTAGCTTCCCTTTTCCAGCTGGCAGTCGAATTGTTACATTATTTAACTTGCCATATAATTCCCACGCTTTGAAGTTAGTAAACTTCAGGTCTTCATATTGCAAATCTATGCCCATGGTACGCAACTGATAACGCGCATTATCTACACCCGCTATTACTAAGCGTGTATGCCAAAACCACAAACCAAAATTTATTAAAATAGCAAGCAATGCTATTGCTGCTAACCATAGTAATTTTCGCATTTACTGATACCTAGTTTATAAAGCCACTTAAGTCTGGCATTGTAGTAAGCAGCTGTCAAGGTGTGATACCTAAATGTATAGGCTGGCGTATTTCAAACGGCTCGTGAAGGCTCGCAATAGTTGATTATAAAAGATATGTAAAATTAAGAATTGAATTAACTAATTAGAAATAAATTAAGCGCCTCATCTAAATAAAAATATTTTATCTATTGCTATTCTCATAATAGATGGTATAGCGGTGTATAAAGGGTAAAATTAACAATTAATAATAGGAGGAGAAAATGCATGATAACAATAAGGATAGCAGAGCAGTTAAAGAGGAAGAAAAGATTAAAGAAGAAGCGATTCAACAAGAAGTTGATCAGGTAATGAATAGCTCACAGGTACAAGAGGAGTTACGGACTAGGAAAAAAGAATTCGCAGCAGGCTCAGCTTTAAGTTATGTACGGCCAACCAAAGATGACATAGGGGTAGTTATTGCTTATTGCACAGTAGCCCTACCTATTACTATACTAGCAGGAACATGTCTAAGTATATATTCCGCTTGCCAATACTTAATTTTAACTCAAGACCAACGTATGGCAAATGTCAAATCACAAGTAAGAGAGGAGTGGTATAATAAAATAAGAAGGCAGCATGTAGAGCTTAAGATACAAGAAACTCGGGGTAAAGAGAAGGCAGAAAAGGAGCTATCACAACAAGAGTATGAGCGGGCGCTTTTAGAAAAGGCGGCAAAACAAGCAAGTAGTATCCCAACCAAACTGAATTATGGAACAGCTGGGATAATAGTGCTAGCAAGTAGTTTGGTTTCAAGCATCGTTGTTTATGGAATTTATTCTGAAGTAACTCCCCAAGCATTTGCAGGTATTAACACCCAATTCCCAATAACTATTTCAATTTATGCTGCAGTTATTACTGCTGTTATGTTAGGAGCGGCCTTAAGTTCTAGAGCCCATGTATTTAGCGGTGATTTTGGGATGGAAGGGATAGGATAAACCAGAACTAATGCTCATTGACCTACGATACATTTGTTGATACTATCTGCTCCATCTAAGCGTCAGGGTAGTTTCATGAAAATTATTGCAAATGATATCAGAGTCGGCCACATCCTAGAGCATGAAGGAAAATTATGGACAGTGTTAAAAACTATGCATACCCAACCGGGTAAAGGTGGGGCCTTTATGCAGGTTGAAATGAAAGAAGTACGTGAGGGTACTAAGCTGAACATCAGATTTCGCAGCAGTGAGACTGTGGATAGAGCACGGCTAGAACTAAAGCACTTCCAATTCTTGTATATGGATGGCGACCAATTGGAATTGATGGATCAAGAAACCTACGAGCAAACCAGTATTTCAAAAGCTTTATTAGGTGAGCAAGCTGATTTTTTGCAGGAAAACATGATTCTCTCTGTCGAATGCCACCAAGATCAACCAGTGATGCTGTCTTTGCCTGAGATGGTAACCTGCACTATTACCGATTGTGAACCAGTAGTAAAAGGGCAAACCGCAGCTTCTTCCTATAAACCCGCAATATTGGATAATGGAGCAAGAGTTATGGTCCCACCTTTTATCGGAGCTGGAGACCGCATTATAGTGCGAGTGACTGATAAGCAATATATTGAACGGGCCAAGGAGTAAAGGTAATGGCAATACTGGCATCTGAAATTGAAGCGGCAATTAGTACCGCCTTTCCACAAGCCCAGTTTACCCTTCAAGATTTGGTAGGAGATCAAGATCATTACTCTTTAGAGATCTATATTCCGCAATTTCATGGCCTATCCCGCATTGCCCAACACCGCGCCATATATGCTGCATTGCAAGATAACCTTGGAGCCATGCCTCATGCATTAACAATTCAAATCAAACAACAGGAGTTATAATTATGGATAATCCTATCTTTAAGAAAATTGAAGAGCTAATCCAAAACAATGATGTAGTGTTATTTATGAAAGGTACAGCTGACAGCCCGATGTGCGGATTTTCCGCAACTGTGGTGCAAATTCTTAACCGCATGGAAGTTACTTTCCAGGCCATCAATATTTTGGAAAGCGAAGAGCTGCGTCAGGGAATAAAGGACTATACTAATTGGCCAACTATCCCACAATTGTATATCCGGGGAGAGTTCGTTGGAGGATGCGATATTGTGCGCGAGATGTATGAAAATGGGGAATTAGCACAAATCCTACAAGAGCAGAAAATAGAGTCTCAAGGGTAGAATCACAAATGTTCGGTATGGAAGAAATATTTCAAATATACCTGCCGATTGCAGAAATTAAGTTGGACATTGTCCTATTGCTGGCAATAGGAGTTTTCACTGGACTCCTTTCTGGCATGTTTGGGCTAGGTGGAGGTTTAATAGTAGTGCCCATACTGATGGCAGTTGGTGTAGAGCCAAGAGTTGCTGTTGCCTCTGCCACTAATCAAATGACAGCTGCTTCATTTTCTGGTTATTTAGCCTATGCTAGACGTGGCAGAGTGGATTACAAACTGGCTGCAGTAATGTTAGCAGGTGGTTTGCCTGGAGCAGTAACTGGAGTGTTACTCTTCCGTCTCTTAGCTGAAATAGGTAAGTTAGATGTGGTAGTATCCCTATGCTTTATTGTTTTATTAAGCAGCATAGGTATGCTTACCCTATTTGACACTATAAGCTGGCTTTATTATAAAATGAATGGTCTGCCTGTTCCCCGCACCCACCATAGGTTTCGCTGGCCAATTAAGATCAAGCTCCCATTACATATACAGTTTGACAGTGCTCACTCTACAGTCAGCATCTTCTCACCTATAATGATAGGCTTTGTTGCAGGTGTGCTTATGGCAATTATGGGAATTGGGGGAAGCCTTATAATGATTCCCGCAATGCTCTATATATTACATGTCTCTCATGCTTTTACTGCTGGTACATCACATTTACAAATTATCTTTACTACTATCTTAGCTACAGTACTACACGCCGTAACTAGCAATAACCTGGATATTGTGCTATCATCCTTACTCATCCTTGGTACTGCTTTTGGTGCACAAGTTGGTGTCAAGCTAGGTTCTAGCCTGCATCCAGAATACTTTCGACTCATGCTTGCTTTAGTTATATTTGCTTTGTGTGTTGTGGTAATACGCGGTCTTCTAATACAGCCTGACTTTGTGTATACCGTGGAGTGGTTACGCTAATGCGACACTTAGTATGGAAAATATGTGTATTGCTAGCTATATGGCATATTACAACGCCTATGGCTCTTGCTAATAACATGATTGCAGAACTTTCAGCAGCAGCAGTTATTAAAAGCCAAGCGTTTCAAGGCCGAGAAATAGTTCTTTCTGGTATCGCTCAAAGTAATAGCAACATTGTTATTATGGTACAGGGTCCGTCAGCCAATTACCGTATATGGAAGAAGGCAAAAGTGCACGGATTGTGGGTCAATCATGAAGGCATGATACTAAAGGATATCCCTTCATTCTACTTTGTTGCTGCCTCTCGCCCTATTGACCAGATGATAAATGCAGAAGCTGTTAGTAAGTATAATTTGGATCCTACTCACTTAATTTTTCCTGTTGAAGGAAATTCTTCCCTGCCAAACTTTGAAGAGTTTGTACAAAATTTTTATCACTATAAGCAAAGGCAACGCTTATTTCCTATTACAATAGCGCAGGTAGAACGCATCGGTGCTCACCTTTTCCGTAGCTATATATACATCCCTGAAAGTGCAATAATAGGCACTTACCATATTAAGATATATAATTTTACCCATGGTAATATAGTTGATCAAGCTAACCTTCAATTTGATTTGGTCCGGTCTACCCTGGATAATGACATAGACCTCACCTCCCATCAGAGGCCATTATATTACGCAGCAATAGCTGTGCTTATAGCCTTAACCACGGGGGCGATTGCCGGATATATGTTCCGCAATGATAGATGATACCCCTTAGCTTCTATTCTGGCTGCCTGTTCTACCATCAAAGCGCATTATCTCGTTTCTATCCTTAATTATATATTATAAGGAATTATTTTATCTCTTCACTTTTTGGGAAACGAAACCCAGGGTGGCAAGCAGGGCTGGGCAAGTGAAAATAATTGCCTTGACAACAGTTGATATATCAACTACGCTGCAAAGCGTTAAGGAGCATGAGACTAAAAATGAATAAGACAACTATTTTAAAGCAACATATAGGCTATTGGATCAATAGAATGCGGAATATTATACATTATGCATTTGAGGAACGCCTTGCTCAATACGATATTAGTGTAGCCGAATGGTCTATTTTAATCTCTATTTATGATGGTAGCGCCAGTTCTGTTAACGAGATTGCGGCTTATATAGAAGTTGATAAGGCTTCTATCTCTAGAACTGTAGAGCGTTTGTCTTGCAGGGGAGTAGTTGTACATCAAGCAGGGAAAGATAAACGTTCCAGAGTTATAAAGCTTACAGAAAAAGGGATGAATTTAGTGCCGCAACTTTTAAAAGAAGCAGAGGAAAATGAGAAGTATTTTTTTAACAACCTCTCTGAAGTTGATAAGAAGCAAATGCAGGTCATAATGCACACTATATTATATAACATTCCAAATATAAAATTAGATGGCTGGATTAATATTAATAATCATGAGGTAAATATGAATAAAACAAAAGAGATATTAAAAGAGGCGACAATAAATCAATGGCCTTATCCAAAAACTTTTGAGGCACTTAAAGCTGCAGGATTAGAACATTATACCGTGCATTTTGCAGATTATTACAAGGCAGAATTTAAAGGAAAATTTGATAATTTTACTGAAGAGCACTTAGATGGATATAATTCTATCAAAGTATCGGACAATTTTAGTGCAGATGGTATAAAAAATGCCTTGATAAAGCATGTAGCACAAAGAACCCGCTACTTGGATTTTTTGCAGGATGCAGCAGAGAATGGTGTCACGCACTATAAAGTTGATATTGCAAAAAGAACTGTTACTTACTTTAATCTAAATGAGAGTGCGCATTATGTAGAATGTGTTCCACAATATGAATAGTCATATAGTGAATACTTTGCTTGCTCATAAAACATTGACTCAAGAGCAAGCAAAGCGATTATTACTTCTGCTTTTAGCAATCTGCAGCTTTAGTATACTCTTCAACTTTTGCTAGTAAAAGGTCGTAGTCCACTGGTTTCACCAGGTATTCTTGTACTGATAAAATATCTGCTTTAACCCGATATTGGGCATGGGCCATGGCAGTAAGCATCATAACTGGTATAGCATTATACTTATCCCCTATGCTTTTCATACGCCGTACAAATTCTAAACCATTCATTTGTGGCATATTGATATCAGTAATAATTAGGCTTGGTATATTATCAGTAACATTTTGCAAGAATTCTAGCGCTTCCACCCCATCTGAAAAGTCGCGTACAGTATAACCTTCGTTACGAATGATATCACTCAGATTTATTCTAAGATTGGCTTCATCCTCTATGCATAGTACTCTAATTTGTGATCTGCTCGGCATTTTCATTTCCTCTATCTTCAATTGTCGCTGGATCTGGAGCCGCAGTAAAATATACAAAAAAGGTTGTACCTATTCCTGGCTCACTCTCCACACTAATTTCAGCATTATTCAATAATAGTAACTTTTTAGTTACATAGAGTCCGACACCAACACCTGTGATTCCTGCGGTATTACTGCCACGAAAAAACTTGGTAAATAGCTGTTCTTGCTGTTCTTTAGGAATTCCTATACCTTGATCGCATACTTTTAAAACCACTATTTTCTTAGATTTAGCAGCAACAATAATATTTATTTCTGTATCAGGGCGTGAATATTTTATCGCATTGGACACTAAATTGGTTAGCACATGGTCTAAGTTGCCACGGTCGAACCATACCCACTTACCATCACTCTGGTCAGTATAATTAATTTTTATATCATTACGTAAGTGCTGTAGTTTGCCAACAGCCTCTTGGACTAACGCGCCAATTGCAAGTGGCTGCATGGTATTCTGAATTCCCCGCTCATCCATAATGGCCATTTTAAGGGTAGAGCCAATCATTAATGATAGGTGGTTAACGTAAGAGTTAATGGTATTAATCAATTGCGATACTTTATCATACCCATTTGTATGCCTCTGCACTATCTCCGAAGTTATTAGCCCGTCACCAGTGCCCTCAGAATTCTCGACATATGCCACCATCTTTTTCCAATGCTCAAACAATCCTTTCATCTGCTTTTGAACCAAGTATATAGAAGAGCCGATTACTGCAAGCGGAGTACGAAACTCATGTGATGCCATGCTGATAAAATCATTCTGTAGCTTTTTATATTCAAGCTCTCGCTCTAGCTGTTCCATAAGCTCTGCTGCACGTTTCTCATTTTCTATTTTCTGGGCAGCCTTATGTTCCAGCTCGCTCTTAAGAGTTTCTGCCAGCTCTGTTGCACGTTTCTCATCTTCTTTTTGCTTGGCAATAATTTGGTCTATGGCGCGCTGTTTGGCTAGCTCTGTTGCAAGTAGCGTCATCTGATTTAAATAGTAAAGCAGTTTATTTTGGTATTGATTAAGATCGTCTATCTGCAATTGTGCATTACTCATAATATGTACTGCCGTAAGCATCTGTATCTCATTACGGGTTTTTTGTAGAATAATGGTATTAAGCCATGTGTCTTCCCCCATGTCATGGTATACTACTATCATTTCTTGATTCGGTGTAGTAGTCTCCAAGGTTGTATCACTAGTATTTGCAAGCAAAAAACCACGTAATTGGGGGTTACTATATGCTTCTGCAATGCTTACAAATGCTTCATTTTCCTTCTGTAGAATCAAAATACCATCAGTACCTAATAGAGTATTGATAGTGGAAACCACACACTCTAAAGCCTTGCGAGTATCATCCTCGTTACGTAAGACTTCTTCTAGGCTATTCATCGTAGTGTTTAATGCAATCGTTTCACTTAATAGGCGGTTGCGCTCTAGCAAAATGCGATTGCGCCCATAGTAAAGCCAGGCTATAAAAGCCGAAGTAGTAATCATCAAGGCAGCAGTATAGATGAGGATTTCGTTTAAAAGCATCTTGCCTCTTGTAGGGTATATAATTTAATATATCTCCATAGCACTAAGATGCAAGTTAGGCCACTATAGCACGAAGAATTATAAAGAAAAGTGGTGCCCCTGGCCGGACTTGAACCAGCACGCCCGTAAAGGGCAGCAGATTTTGAGTCTGCCGCGTCTACCAATTCCACCACAAGGGCACTAATGCATTACGAAGCATACTGCAGACTTCCAAACGCTCTGTAATACTATAGCCAATTCATCTAGCACAACCTGCACCTTACTGCAAGTATGTTTTTTTGCTATAAATATTAAGAGTCAAATAGCACTCTTTATTTGCCATGTCTACGCTATGCTGTAATATAAGTAAGTGGCTTAACTTATTACATCTTATGTTTTTTATTTTAGGATTTACAGTTTTACTTGCATCAATATTCCTGGGCTTTATCGGGGGTGGTGGTAATATCTGGGTAATGGTTCAACCCTTTGAAATACTTATAGTTTGCGGCTCTGCCTGTGGCATATTCGTCATCTCTAATCCCCCTACCTTGCAAAAACAGATTTGGCATAACCTAAAAAAAACAACTAAATCTGGACCATATACAGCTAAAGATTATTTAGAGACTTTAACCTTTCTCTTTTATTTTCTGCGCTTTGTCCGCTCTAATTCTGCGCTTTCAGTAGAAAAACATATTGAGAACCCCAATACCAGCCACCTGTTTCGTAGCTTTCCACGTATTGCCAGCAATAAAGCGGTAGTAATATTTATATGCGACTATATGAGAGTCGTTACTATGGGTTGCGACAACGTGTATGAGTTAGAACGCATGATCGACGAAGATCTACAAGTACGGCATCGTGACTTACAAGAAAGTACTTATGCTTTAAGCCGTATAGCAGACGCATTGCCCGCCTTAGGAATCATAGGCGCAGTATTAGGAGTCATTAATGCAATGAGTGCAATTAATTCCGAGCCCGTAGTATTAGCGTACCGTATTGCAGCTGCTTTGATGGGAACATTTTTAGGGGTCTTCCTCTCATATGGCATAATTTCTCCTTTAGGCTTTTGTATTGAAAAATATGGCAAGGATGAGTTGCGTCTTATGGAATGTATCAAGTGCGGTATTATTTCATTTATACGTGGACAACCACCTATGATTGCAGTGGAGTTTGCTAGGCAAAGTATTCCTCTACATTTTAAACCATCATTTATTGAAGTGGAGAGAGTAATTAAGAAAAGTAAACCGAGGGCATAATGAGAGACGATAGCACACAAGCAACGCCACAAGATAACAAGAGTAATACTACTATTATTATCAAAAGAATTACGCCTTCTAGTCATGCTCATCATGGTGGCGCATGGAAAGTAGCCTATGCCGATTTTGTAACTGCGATGATGGCATTTTTTCTACTTCTATGGTTACTAAACTCCGTACCCACCGAAAAATTGACAGGCATAGCCGAGTATTTTGATCCAACCGTAGGTTTAAGTGGGGAGAAAGGGATTGGTTTTGAGGGTGGATCAACTTCTCAACAAGATAAAGGAAATAAACAAGATGATCGTGCGGTTGGGTTTAAATATGGCGTAGCACGTACCGGCAATATAGTAGCTATGCCACAAGCAGGTATTGAAATAGCCAGTAATGAAGTTGAAAATGAACGTTTCGCTGTAATCGAAGGTGAGCTAAAGAAAGCAGTATCAGAAGATCAAAACCTACAAGATTTGAAAGACAATATTACTCTGAGCATGACACCCGAGGGTTTAGAGATTCAGATTACAGATCAAGATAAATATCCTATGTTTGAGGCAGGTGGTGACGAACTGACGACTCATGCTAAAAATATTATATTCAAGATTGCTAAACTGATACGTTTTTCACCTAACTTTATCGCTGTTACAGGGCATACAAATAAAGATTCTATCAATACCGAATCAAGCTATACTAATTGGGAGCTGTCCACCGATCGTGCTAACGCTGCACGTAGATACTTAATTTCTAGTGGAATTGCTGCAGAACAGATTAGTAAAATAGTAGGTAAGGCAGATACAGAGCCCGTTGATCCCGATCTTTACTCATCAAAAAACCGCCGAATCTCAGTAACTCTACTTCGCAATTCTCTTATGCCATATCATAAAATTTCTGTACCAAAGGAGCTATTGAACGGAACGCAAAGTGAAAATACCCCTACATCTTCTGCGCCTTCTCGCTAATTAATTTATTCAAAAGATATATTGTAACTTATTTGCAATATATATATCAATCAAGCCCAAAAACATAGCAAAAAGTTATTGACTCTTAAGCCATGCTACCATATTGTAAGCCCTGGACAGGAAGCCAACAACAGCTTAAAAGGAGCATAATATGTTTAGTAAAGACTTTAGTTTAAGAACAAACTTCTATTATTACACCACCCAGCTTGAATTCATAGCCATACAAAGGCCGCAGCTTTTTGCGCTCGGTCAGGTGGACATAACACACTTACATATATAATGGCCAGTAGAGAGATTTAACAGCTATAACATGCTTCCTGAAGCATGCACAAAGACTGCTAGAGCAAATCTTTGCACGTAGAGGTGAACCTCCTACTCATCAAAACACCCTATCCTCGATTTAAGGAGCTGCAAAATGCCCTAATCCTTGGCATGGGATCTCAACACCCAAAAGACAGTAATAAACTATATTAAAGGAGCAGAACTATGCTAAATAACAAACCTATAGAACTAGAAAGAAGTAATTTTATCTATTATCTTCTCAATCAAGATATCAACAACATCAAGCGCTATTACAAATGGGATAAGGCAACAGTCCTAAGCTATTTTGAGTATAGTGATGTACAAAAGGCACTATTTGTCCTAACGCCAAGTTCTTGTACTTTGGATAGGGTTTTTGACAATTATATGCAAGACCTATGGCGCGTACTTAGGGCTATATATAAAGATAGTAACAATGAAGTTTTAAGTTGCTTTATGCAGGGCTTAATGGGGGCAGCTAAAGGATTGTTAGATCCAGATTATAATAAAGCTAGTGATTTAGACCATATAGTTAATACTTGGTACCTACCTGCAATTGGACGAATATGTTCCTATGGTTTAGAAACAATTGGCATGTATCGATTTATTGGAGTTATGGATGTGCACCCTGATGCTCGTACCATTATTGGGCCTAATGTAACCCAAGAAGCCAAGTTGGAATTTGGTAACTTAGTGCATAAAGCGCATGAGCACTACTTTCAGCACAAAAAAGACATGAGTAGTACAGCTAAGAGCTATTAAAAAAACACTGTATCGTAGCAATGCTTTTTCAGCAGTGTTTTGAAGCGAGGCGGTGTAGCAATCCAGCATTTTCCCTGTCCACTGGATTTCTACAGCGCCTTCTAGCGCTTTATCTGCTTTAAAAGCTAGCTATTTCATTCCAAAGCCTAGTGTATTTGGTGTTACGCAGCAAGACGGAATATTAGATAGGTGCTGCATATAGATCATGCACAGCGCTTTATTGACTATCTAATTTGCCCTTCATTCTTGTGTTTTATTATTAAATAGATTACACTCGCTAGCCATAATGAATTTTGCAGTAGTACCGCATGTTTGCCTATGTTGCCAAGAAGCTTTGGGGTAGCGCCAATGATCGTATTGTTAAGTCTTTACAATCTAAGGTTATAGAGATTAATTCTCTAGAGCCTGCCTTTCAGAAATTAACAGATGCAGAGCTTGTAGCCAAAACTAATGAATTTCGTACACGTTTAAGTCAAGGAACAGCCCTTGACTCATTGCTACCTGAAGCCTTTGCAACAGTCAGAGAGTCTGCACGGCGTGTACGCAACATGCGGCATTTTGACGTGCAGTTGATTGGTGGTATGATCTTGCATAAGGGTATGATCGCTGAAATGAAAACAGGTGAAGGCAAGACCGTGGTAGCAACACTTGCTGCATATCTTAATGCATTGCCAGGCAAAGGCGTGCATATTGTCACAACCAACGACTATCTGGCTCAGCGTGACGCAGAGTGGATGGGCGCAATTTATACCGCCTTAGGACTTTCAGTAGGTTACATAGTAAGCGCTATGCCGGATGAAGCACGCCAACAGGCTTACAATTGCGATATCACTTATGGTACGAATAATGAGTTTGGTTTTGACTATCTGCGGGACAACCTAAAATATAACCTCCACCAAATGGTACAAAGGCCGTTCCACTACGCTATTGTAGATGAGGTAGATAGCATCCTAATAGATGAGTCGCGTACCCCTCTTATTATCTCTGGGGCTGTAGAAAACAATGTCAACTTATACGCACAAATTAATGAGCTGGTACCTCATATGTCAGCTGGAGATTACGAGCTGGATGAAAAAGCTCGCTCAGTGTCCTTAACTGATCAAGGGCATGAAAAAGTAGAAGAACTTCTTAAAGCTGCCAATATGTTGCCAAAAGATGCCAATTTATTTGAGCTTGGGCATATTGCAATATTGCACTTAATTAATCAGGGCTTACGCGCTCATAAGCTCTACAAAATAGATAAAGACTATATAGTCAAAGATCGTAGAGTACATATTATTGATGAGTTCACCGGGCGTATAATGGAAGGTCGCCGCTTCTCTGAAGGCTTACATCAAGCTCTAGAAGCCAAAGAGCAAGTGCCTATACAAAATGAGAATCAGACCCTTGCTTCTGTAACGTACCAAAATTATTTTCGTATGTACCCAAAGCTTTCAGGCATGACTGGTACAGCTATGACTGAAGCACAGGAGTTCGCTGATATCTATAAGCTAGAAGTAGTGGCAATCCCAACTAATATGCCGGTCCGACGTCAAGACGATGATGATGTTATTTACCGTACTGAGAAAGAAAAGCTAAGGGCCATATTGGAGGAAATAAAAAAATTACATGCAGCTAATCAACCTGTTTTGGTTGGCACTATTAGCATTGAGAAATCAGAAATGTTAGCACGTTTGCTAAGTGAAGCTAAAATCCCACACAACGTCCTCAATGCTCGCTACCATGCTCAAGAGGCTGAGATTATTGCCCAGGCAGGGCAGCCTGGTGCTGTAACAATTGCTACTAATATGGCAGGGCGAGGCACAGATATCAAGCTAGGAGGCAACGAGGAGATGCTGCTGCTGCAAGCGCTTGCTCAAAAACCAGATACTCAAATTGAGATATTGGCCCAAAAAATTAAGACGCAAGTAGCGCAGGATAAGGAAAAAGTTATACAAGCGGGTGGCCTATTTATCTTAGGTACTGAGCGCCATGAATCGCG
>JANPII010000164.1:0-3156 GCA_031424915.1 Pseudomonadota bacterium | reverse complement strand
GTTGCCTTGTTATCTGCATTCCTTTTATGCAAGAACATAGGTTTTATTATCTTGGTTTTGATTATGGTCGTATCTTTGTGTCTTGCTTTGCCACCTGTACTTTGCCAATCAGCAGCATTACTAAAATTGATGCCCTCAAATTCTAATAATGGGTCGGCAAAATTAAGCTTATTATCCTCGAGCTCAAAACCTCCTGTTTCGAAAGCATTCTCTTTTCTATCAGCTTGATACCGAGTAACACTTATTTCGAATACTTTGCATATTGAGTTTTCAATAATCTTAATTTCTTTAAGCTGAGTTGCCTCTTCATCTCTAAAATTCATAATTAAATAATAATGTTGTTCTTCGCTCACATTACGGTGTTGCTCTAGTATAGCTCTATAGCCATTGTATAATCCACTATTGTTAGCATGCCTAATATGCACAATCACTCGGTATTTCCTTGAAATGGCAAATTCAAGGCTTAGAGTTTTTCCGTCATACTTAAGATTGATATTACTATTCTGAGCTGTGAGCCAAGCGTTACAAACCGTAAAAAATAGCATTTGCGAGTAATATTCCCGAACATGTCTATATTCGCCACCATACTGCGTCCAAAACATTTGCCATACTTGCTTATTTTCTATAATATCTCTGAAATGCTTGATAATAGCTGTTATAGCAAAGCCTAGTGCCTCAAGATTATCAGGACAGCTCGTGGCTTCTTTAGATAACTCGACATCGATAAAAGCCTGGCTATTGGCCAGCCACCTATAAAGCCCTTCATAATCTTTATCTAAATCGTAGTGCTCAATTTTGTATTCTTTAAGGGCCTTAAGGGTTTCTATAAAAAACTCTCTGTTGGTTTTCAGCTCTCTCAATAAAACCCCTTTTCTATACGCTTTAGTGGTTTCAAGCCAGATATTCCCTATATCTCTGCTTATTACCTCGCGTAATCTTTGATTATAAGCTGTCATTTCCTCAACCAATGAATCAATATTATCAGCGACCGGTAAGTTTAGGAGGATATCTTTAGGAATTAACTTAATAGACAGATTAGAGTAGGGATTGAGAGGGAGAGTATAAGTATTATAATTTTTGGTAGTATACCGATAACTGCCTTTTAACCCAACCTTAAACATTATGTCGCGTGTATAAAGACATATATCATCATCAATTATATTCTGTCCCATATCGCTTATCCTATCACCCGCTATACCATCCTCAAGTAATGGCAGAAGTAAGAATATTTCAGGGTTACCATCTGCTAAATCAACAATCTCTTTCGCACTTTGTAGTATCTTATCATTAAACTCAGTACCAGAACCTCTACCTTCTGTAGTCCCGGAGCCATAGCCAATACAAGTGTATTGGTATTCTGGGAAATTCACCATTTTTTTAGCTGTACGCCAACATTTATCTCCATGTTCTTGAGATTTTTGCAGTAAAAGTAACAGGTTGGCAAAGAAGTGTTTATAATTCTGATAAGAATTCCTAATTATTTCACTAGAACTATTTTTTAATAACAGAGGTTCGACGAAAACCTTGGTATCATAGTTAAGTATTGGATCAAAAACCCCTAGTTCCTCAAGTTTTGCTTTATCAATTTGAAAGTAGTCCGAGAAGTGGATTGGGTTTTCAGAATTCATTACATCTTTTATGCTTCACAATGTTGCAAAATTTTAACATATAAAGCGTAGATAAGCAACTCCTGTAAGGGCTTTGATTGATGAGAGCTGACCTTAGCCATAATGTGATTGTATTGCCTCATGGTTCTTCCTCCTAAGTTATGGGGTTACATCAGATAACACTGATCTTTTGGCGCTGTCTTAGAAGGATTGCTGCTATTACTATTTGCTATACGGCTTATTCTAGTGGCATTAGCAACACCCAACTGCGGCGCAACGTCTCTATATAAAACTGCAGTGTCCATGATAACTGATGTCATGCCATCTGCCACATACACTGGCGCTTCAGTTATCAAGCCTGGGTAGTGCTGGTTGTAGTATGCAGCAAACTGCTGTAGTTCTTCTGCGCTTGCAAACTTTAGTTTAAACATGGTACATCCCTCTTGGTGTGATCTAAATGAGGCACCGTTTTGTCTAGTATATATACCGACCTTATTAACCAATGCCTGCTCCACTGCTATGCCGTTATATACATCATCCCAGGTGGCTCCCAAACAAATTTGAAGCTGCTTCATTAGTTCTTCATGTGTGTAGTTTATGTTGGCAGATCCTCCTGCTTGCGTGCGTTTAGGTCTGGGGCCAGTGCTACTAGAAGACAACGTAGTAAGCGATGGTATCGCCCTCAGCTCATGGTTCTTCAGCCACTCAAATACATTGTTACCGCACTGCACAGAGACCACCATATTATGGCTGCTTAGTGTACAGTTATCTGCATCCTTCTGGATACTGTGATATGGCCAACTGGCAACGTATGTCTGTGCCTTGGAAACGTCTTTAATGCTGCGTGATAGCTTCTTGCCGTACACACAACTTAGCGCAGATACAGCATCCATGCCAACACACACTGCAGCCATAACGCCTGTAATATAGTCTCTTAGCACTTTCTGATCTTTAGGGAGCGTAAATACCCCAACACAATAAGATTTAATCTGCTTAATTGGGTTACCAGGTTGTACCACACACCATGGAGTTTTATCATGAACTTTAGCATCTATACGGTTTGCAAGCAACCAGCGGTTATCAACCCTTGCCAGCACTTGGTTATCCTGCAGCTTATGCAAGCTAACATAAATACAGTGACCGGACGGTGTACCTTCGTAGCCGGATCTTATAACATACTCTTCCCCCTGCTGCATATGGCTAATCCTTGCTATAATCCCTTTTGCTCGCACTTGTAATATCTCTGGTGGTAGAGTGATAAAGCACATACTGAGGCGGTCATTAATAATAGTGTCCGCTATAGTCCTGATCTGCTTCAGCAGCAAGCTCATAAGCTGTTGAGTGCTATAGGCTTGATCTTTGCCTTCTTGAGCTGGTAGATTGAGCTCTAGATTATTAGCAAGACGTAGATATAACTCTGTATAGATATATAGCCTGATACCCAATATAGTTGGTGCTTCCCCAGCATCAACCTTAACTAGGCCCTGGTGTTCCACATTGAGGTTGACGATATTATCCAAGTACATGCGGTAGGTGCGTGCCAAGTTCC
>JANPII010000163.1:0-4776 GCA_031424915.1 Pseudomonadota bacterium | reverse complement strand
TGACGTGTTCTATTCCTTTCTTCTATATTAAACACTTGCCCCATCCTTCATATTTGTCGCATATACCATAGCAATATATGTTGGTAAGCTGATTATAATATGCAATCAAAAGGTCATAAACGCCAGACTTAGCGATGCTCAGTTTTTCTATGAACAGGACCGTCGCCAGAAGCTCTCCTCGAGGGTAGAAACATTAAACAATCTATTGTTTCATGCTGATATCGGTAGTGTATATACTAAATCCCAGAGCGTGCTTAGCCTTGCACGAAACATTGCCAAAGTAGTTGGAGGAGATATAGCGCTGGTAGAAAAAGCCGCTACGCTTGCCAAGGCGGATCTAGTAACCAGCATGGTTGGCGAGTTTCCTGAGCTACAGGGGGTTATGGGATATTACTATGCCATAGCTGATGGCGAGCCGGAAGAAGTAGCATATGCCATTATGGAGCATTATAAGCCCGTGGGCCCGAGTGATTATATTCCAACACGCTCTACTAGCGTTATATTAGCATTGGCAGACAAATTGGATACATTGCAACAAATGTTTGCCATTGGTATTAAGCCAACTGGTTCCAAAGATCCTTATGCTTTGCGGCGTGCTGCTATTGGGATCATTAGGATATTGTTACACAACAGCTTATCTCTGCCGCTTGCGCAGTTTATTGAACGCGAGGATGTATTAAACTTCATTGCCGAACGATTCAAGGTGATCTGCAAAGAAGTAGGAATTGTAGGAGAGTCTATAAACACCATGCTAATAAATTCTCAATATGATATCTACGCTACCTATAAGTCTTTACAGAGCAACAATGTCCTCTGAGAATAAGCAAAAACAGGTAAAACCTGCAAGTAACCGCTATTGGGTAATGTTAGTTGCGCTGAAACTAGGTATTGCTAGCACTATACTCTATTTAGTTATGCATCATATAAGCACCACCGAATTGCGACACTGGCTGCAATCAGTGGCGCTATTGCCTCTGATAGGAGCATTTATTATTTTCCAGCTCTCTGTCTATGCCAGTGCTTTGCGAAGCCGCTATTATTTTGAATGTCACGGCCTTACTTTGAGGAAGCACTTTATGCTTAGGCTATATTATGTAGGCATGCTTTTTAATATTATAACCCCCGGAGGAATAGGAGGCGATGGTTATAAAGTATATGCCCTGTGGAAATTAAAAAAGTTTCCTCGGTTACAGGGAGTGCGTCTTATGTTTTATGAAAGGGTTAATGGCGTTTTCTTACTATGTTGCATTGCTGCTATATTATTGCCACTTAGTAGTTTTTGGCCAATTATATATCAATTGCTTCCACTCTCTAAAAGCCTGTATGCGGTATTATGGATATTGCTTTGGCCGGCCTATCTGCTAGTAGGGAAACATGTTTTGCGTGACCGTAATCAAGATATGCTAGGAGCAGCTTTATACTCAGCAGTAGGACAAACACTACAGATGATAATGGCGACATTATTGGTGCTTGGCCTTGAGCCTAATATTCAGTGGCAGCAAATATGTGATTATGTTTTCCTATTTGCAGTATCTTCTGTTGTTGCCATTATTCCCATCTCTATAGGCGGTGCTGGTCTGCGCGAACTAACTTTCTTACTTGGCTTAAATTTGATAGGAGCCACCAACCGTGAACTAGGAATAGCCCTAGCCATGTTAGTCTTTTCACTGCAAGCATTCTCCAGCCTAATAGGTCTGCCTTTACTATGGAGCATTATAAAAAGCTCAAAGTCAGCCAGTGTTTAATACCATTTCTCAGCTAAAAGAGTACAAGGAGCGACGCTGTAATCTTTTAGCTGGGGAGTTGGTATCTATTCAGGGGAGTGTCATTATATTAACGACTGGCACTATACCACGTGTTATACCACACGTCATCCATTCTAATTACATTATTAACTTGACATCTATTGCAGTTAATATTATCAAATTTTATATCTAATGCAGTATTCACAAATGCAAACCAATTGACCGTATTAGAGAAAGTGCTTATCCTTTGACCATGCACGGAAAATTCTTTAAAATGACCTTTTCTTTTAACGTCTATAAATATTTTAAAAGCTGGATTATCATCAGAAATAGGTAGTGTTCTTTTATATTCAATAATCTCCGTTAGTATGTAATTAGAACTTTTTTTAAAGGTGCCTTATACATAGATGCTTTAATCTGACAGAATTTTTCCTCAGGAATAAAATTATCTGATAAAGATTCAGTTTTTGCTTCTAAACTCTTGTATTGTTGATTTCTTGCCAGTAATGCATTTTCTGCTTCTATATTTGGTATTGAACGATAATTTTCTATAGGTTTTATATCTTGTTTTTCAAGTTTACCATTATCATGATGATATAATAACTGCGTACCCGTGGTATACCTATGATGTCTGTATCTAGTTTCATACCTTGATTTGTACTTTCCTTCTATATGTGCTTGGTATTGACCTTCATATTTATTCATCAAACGGTAATGTCTATTTGTATATCGTAATACGTATACATTCCACGCATTAGACCAATCTGAATCTTTCTCGTAAGCATCTTTAAATAAAGCCATCTTGTCTCGATCTTGAAATTGGTATACTCCTCTTTCGAATGAATTAATCCCATACTCTAATGATTTAAATAAAAAGTATATCATGCTATTTTTTACATATTCTGACTTGTATTGATTGCTTCTTCCTGTATTTTTTTTGTCGGGTTTTGTGAGATATTGCTGTATGTGATCATTAATTTTTTGTATTTGTGTACTTCCTAATACCGATGATGAGTTATGTTTTGCATAAACTGGAAATTTGAAATCTAAAATAATACTTGTCATTATTTCCCAAATGTGCTTTCCAGCACATAACTCTTTTTTCCTATCACCCAAATTTTTCTGTGCATGCTCATATTGTTTCCAAGCACGATATTTGCCTTGTTTATCATCTTGCTCGAATTCATGTAGCAGCTTATCAATGTGCGGAATCACAGATCCCATGATATAAAGCATAATTGCATAATATGATTTTCCAAGGCTAGAGAATTCACCAGATTTTAATATTTTAGGCTCTATAGATCTCATAATATTTTCACCCAGTGGCATATCCAGCGTATTATAAAAAACAGGTCTGTGTTTTTCATCTACACCAAGCTCGCATTTTACTCTTCCGAATTCTACAGTATTATATGCTAAAATTTTTAGGCACCCGTCCTTATAGCTCTCATATAATTTATATCCTGTATATCCTGCCATCCCTGCAGCTACTACTCCAATACCTATACTAGCTCCAGCTAGTATAGGTGCGGTTATACAACCTCCAACAATGCCAGCTCCTACTGCCGCAGCTTCTGCTCCAGCTACCGCTCCAGCTTCTAACCCAAAGATAGAATTCAGGGCCCCTATTACTGGAGTTGGATTGATAGCAACGCCTATAAGAGTGGGAATTGCACTACCTGCATATTGAACGGGGGCGCTATATTTAATCTCGTCCACTATATCTTTATCATTGACATTGAGATTTAGTTGGTATGGTGATTTTTCCTTACTGATATCTATAGAATCTTTTGAATCAGCAATCATATACTACTCTCATATTAAATAGTGGAGTCAGTTTTGGATACAAGTACTTGAAATGCATAAACTAAAAAATCAAATACGCAACAAATATTATATTAAAACTATATGAATCTATAATATACTATAGTATTATAGCTTGTTGCATACAAAATTTAGCAATACTAAGACTAAAAATGAGATATTCTGCTTTTTTCACCATTTTGACATGCATTGTATACAGTTCTTTTTGTTATATAAGTATTTGTCGGAGTGCTATTTTATGCACAGGAAAATTTGGTATTATCTTAATATAAAAAATCTTGCATCTTTTACAATGTAATTATATCCTGTTGAATTATAATATAATAAAAAAGATTATATGTCAGATTCTGGAAGTCCTTTTGCCTTAAGTATGCTATTAACACTGACAGGCTTTGGGTCTTTGATTTGCATACATAGCGCTATAAATCTTAGCATTCTAAATAATGCATCTACCAGTATTTTGAGCAATTTACCATTATATGCCTTGAGTGATCATCGTATGCATCTTGGGACGATGAGTGGTGTGGGTCCTTTAGCTTTATTAGTAAACGCTATTATAGCGGTAGCATCAATATTTATACTTACTACATTTTTGCAAGAAAAGCCTGCATACAAACTTCCAGGGGCAATAGGAGCTTTTGCCACGTTGTGCAATATCACTTGTTCAATACTTGCATCGTATTATGGTACATATTTAGAGATAATAAACAGTATTAATATGGCTCGCCCTGATGTAACTACATACATTCTGAGCCATAACCCCATTCAATTACAAGAATTATTAGCATTAGAGACGAAATATACAGTAGCTGTAGGCGTCACTACTACACTAGCTCTTTTATCCATTGGTGTTGCAGTAGTATCTTATTTAAATGCGTAAAGTAGAGTAGTTATAATTATTTGGTATTTTGTATAGCATTCTTTAAATTTTCCTTATTTATATCATGTGTAACAGAAATATCAAACTGTATGCCAAAACTACCATCTAACTTTAATTCTACATTTACAGATATAGAAATTATCTTTCCATCATGCTCTATACCATTGATTGAGGGGGCCGATTTATTTTGAGTCTTTCCCCTTTAATTGCGGTACCAAAAGCATTAAAACATGGGTTTTTTTAATAAAGTTATAAGACAGCGCTTTATTTAATGCTTGACTCAAATGCAATTAGAGAACCAACTCTCAGCTAAAACAGTACAAGGAG
>JANPII010000162.1:0-34970 GCA_031424915.1 Pseudomonadota bacterium | reverse complement strand
GTTTTAGCTCAAATATGATCTGTATCCATTCTTTCTCAAGCTGCGCTATATCCTCTTTTTCCTCTTTTTCCAGTATTTCTATACTTTCAAATGCCTCTAGTTCAAAATTTAGCAGCTGAAGGCAAAACATAACTTCAGCATCGTTTTCTTTTGTATTATCTTTTATAATATCTAGAGCGTTCTTAGCTCTAGCCCAAGCCGCTATGAGCTGTAAAATACCTATTAAAGGCTTTATACGTGTTGCTTCTACAGGGTAAGCACTTTGTATATCACCTAAGGTACATTGATATTGCTGTATTTTTAATTTTAGCTGCGGATAGTCATAATCCGTACGAGCCACGAGAAAAGAACTTATTTCCGTGCTCAAATTCTCTAAGCTAATTTTTCCTTCAACGTTATGCATATCAATTAAACAAATATTTTGTTATCGTAAGATTTGAATTGATATTATAGCGCAATTACTATTTTTAGTAAAGAAAATAGTGTATCAAGTTTATAAAATAACTTAGATTTTAAGTATTATTTTTTTGATAAATTTAACCGACGATTATCAGCTTAATATCCATACTGAACATTATGTTGTACGTAAGTGTTATTATATACGTTAGTTTGATGGACGTATATATTAGGCCTATGCTCAACTATAATAGAGCCTACAGAAGCGCACACCCCAGCAGTAGCGGTAATCAAAGCGATAGAAGCCAGAACTATAATAGAGGTAGAAAGAGCTTCGCCTAGAGCTGTTGTAGCAAGGTGTTCAGAAAGCAAGTATATTCCAGCTCCTCCTCCCATTCCTACCATTATACCGCAAAAGCCGGTAAAGCATCGGCTTGAGGTAAACCATAGAGGAAACCATAATCCACCACACCCTCCATGTCCTTCTTTGCTACTAGCAATGCTTGCTGCTACGATTAATAATCCAATGAGGCAACATAGTCCTCCATAAATTGCTTCTGCCGTCACTTCTTCTTTTCTTGGGTTATTAACAAAAGAAAAGCCTATAAGCATACACCCACCAGCAATAGCAATAAAGGTGCTGCATAACGCCATCAACGCTGCGCTTTCTGCGGCCGTGATAGCGCTTATACCTATAAGAGTAGCGCCTCCTGCTATAGTTAGAGCGGCAATAGATTTAGGGATTGTGCCGTATCCTTGTTGTTTATATTGCATGTGCATAATCTTAATTTAATTAAAGAGCATGTTATTAGGATTATAACCTGATATAGGTACATTATACCTTGTTTGTATATATTATGCAAGCCAATTCGTCCTAAGTTTTACTATAAAAGGGCTGCTAGCAACCCTTTTATATCTTAGCAGGGCTATATGGCAGCAGATACTGGTGATGCAGAGAAAAATTTGCTAGCAAATCTATAGGCAGTCTTGCACACAGAAGAAGGCGCCGATACTATATTATCCTTAGCTTTAGATACAGCTGAGATAGCTGTGTTGCTTAATGTTTGCGCACAATTACCTACATATTGAGCTGCACCTTTAGGATCTATAGCAACTGTAATTGCTGCTTTACCGGCATAGTAACCAGCATAGTGTGCAGCTATATTAGCTCCACCGCTATATGCTAAACTAGCTTTGGCAAGAGCATAAGCACCCGAACCTACTATTGGACCTGCAATCATTGTTACTGGAGTTGCAACACAACTTGCTACTACTATGCCTACAATAGTTGCTGTATGATATTCAGCTACCGCAGCTATTATGTGTGAGCCGGCGTTTTTTATTCCTTCTTTAGTGGGGTTGGTAGCTATTTCCCTCGTTACGAGGGCTATATCTACTAAGCTAGCACCAGCAAGATGAAGATTAGCACTGCAAGCTTCGCGTATACCACGATAAGAGGTAACCCCAGCCATATAACCAGCTGTTTTTCCGAGAATACCACCACCGAATTTCTTACTTACTTCTTCGCTCACTCCACGTACCACAAAGTTAGTTACAGGTATGGTCAAAGCAGTAGAAGTAAGAATGCCACATGCTTGCTTAGCACCATTATATAATATACCTGCAGCAGGAACAGATGGTGTGGCTTGCACTGGGGGTTGTTGTAATTTAGCTAATTCTGCTTGGGTAAGAGGCGTGCCCTTTTCCACATCTTCAAATCCTTCTTCAAGACTTTCGACCAATATAGCATCTTCCATATCTAGTTCAGCTGCGGGTTCTGCAGGTGGAATCTGAGACGCCATTATTTCAAAATCATCTTCACTAAGAGTAGACTTTTCTATCATGGTGAACTCATCGTCGCCAAGTGTTGGAATTGGATCATCTAGAAGAATTTCTTCCATAATTTCTATTTCTATTTCTTTTCCTACTTTAGTTGGTGAGCTAAAACTCTCGCGTTTTGTGTATTTTGGGGTTAATTGTTTCATGTTTTTCTCAATATATTTATGATTAATATGAGAACATTATATATTACAATAATGTTACTTACAAGCAAAAAAGCATTAATTGTTAATAATTTTCAAAACTCGCAATAGGGAGGATAAAAATATTGAGTGCGCATAATATTTATGATAACCTAAAATTATATTAAACTTTTTAGGGTGGAATTATGTTTTCACAAGCACTAATCTTTTCTGTTTTATTGTTTTGTCTTATAATATGTGGCCCATTGATCTTCTTTACCGTAGAACAGAAATCAGCTGCTGTGATAGAGCGGTTTGGTAAATTTGTACGTGTTTCTAATCCTGGGCTGAATCTTAAGATTCCATTTATTGAACAGATAAGTGGGCGCGTTAGCCTACGTTTGATGCAGCTTGATGTAGAGGTAGAGACCAAAACATTGGATGATGTATTCGTCAAGATTGTAACTGCCGTGCAGTATCGTATTATACCTCAGAAAATATATGAGGCGTTTTATACGCTAGATGACGCAGAAAAGCAGATACAGGCATATGTATTTGATGTAGTGCGGGCTCGGGTCCCTAAAATCAAGCTGGACGATGTTTTTTCTAAAAAAGACGAAATAGCAGGATCGGTGCGTGAGGAGCTAGAAGAGGTAATGAACGACTTTGGTTATGACATTATGAAAGCACTGGTAGTTGATATTAATCCTGATGCTAGGGTTAAGACCGCTATGAATGAAATTAATGAAGCTCAGCGTTTACGTGTTGCTGCTATGGAACGGGGTGAGGCGGAGAAAATACTTAAAGTGAAGCAGGCGGAGGCAGAAGCAGAAAGCCAAATCCTGCAGGGTAAAGGCATGGCTGGTCAACGTCGGGCCGTAGTAGAAGGATTAAAGGACTCATTGAATGATTTTAAAGAACATGTACGCGGTGCTAATACTACTGATGTAATGAGCCTGATTATGATGATGCAGTACTTTGATATGCTGAAGGAAATGGGAAAGCACGGCAATCTTAATACTGTACTCATGCCTCATTCTCCCTCTGGTATGCAGGATGTGCACCAGCATATCCGCGATGCGATGATCTTTAGTGGGAAGGTTAATAAGGGCGCTGGTAGTAAGGAAGAGCATTCCCCATAATATAATCAGGATTCTATAAATATCCTAGCAGGGTAGCGGCTGCAAAGCCGCGTAGGGGGCGGCAATGAGCCCCCTGAAAATAATCCCTAAAAAGTATATAACATAGTTGATGACAAGATACTAAGGGGTTCGTAATGACCCTATAATTGCCACTTTTAACTGCTCCTCCCTACCTTATTCTTAACATAGTTCAGTAGAGCAGATTAGAAGTTGGCCACTGCAAAACCGCCAATTGCCATGCCGCTCAATATACCAATGGTCGTGGCTAGGCCAGTAATTTCTACTACCAGCAAAGAAGAATTCAACTGTAGAGCTATTGCAGTGGTGGCATAAATTATGCTGCCACCAATTCCACCTGCAACTAAAAAGAATGTTGTATATGCAAAGATGGTACCTGCATCCACCTCTTCTTTTGCTTTTTTGATGCCTGCCTCTTTTTCTGCTGCTATTTTTCTATGTATTACGTTGATCCTGGCTTGCTCTGTTATGCTTCTTTTAATATCTTCTTCTGAGGAAGTAAGGCACTGAAAGGCGGTGTCAGCCAATATAAAGGGTGAGAATAAGACTATACCACAGCCTGCAAATATTCTAAGTGCTAAATTTTCCTCTGAATCGTCAAGATATGATATAATATTGCCTAAGTGAGTTCCAGCTAGTGGTAGCTTCTCTAAGCGCATTTCCTCTAATTTTACTTGTTCCAAGTCGGTGATATGTGAATAATGCTGCATATACATTCTCCTGTTACTAAATCAAAATTATTATAACTTTGATTTTAATACTTTGCTACTATAATTTTATTAAAATTTGTTATTATGTAGCTAATATAAACTCTCGCTTGTACAGGGGGCCAAACTCTTATAGTAAAATTTTGGACTTGGTCTGAATAAGGTTTCGCGCTAGAATCTATCTTATAATAATAACGTGAGAAATTAGCATGGCAGGACATTCCAAATTTAAGAACATAATGCATAGGAAGGGAGCCCAAGATAAGAAGCGTGCCAAGATGTTTACCAAAGTAGCACGAGAGATTACCGTGGCAGCTAAAGAGGGGCAGCAAGATCCGGTATTTAACGCGCGATTGCGTGCAGCCATTGCTGCAGCTAAAGCGGTAAATATGCCAAATGATAAAATTGATAATGCTCTAAGCAAGGCAAGTCAAAATGATGCTTCCAGTAATTTTGATGAAGTACGATATGAGGGGTATGGATCGGGCAGCGTCGCAATTATTGCCCAGGCTCTAACTGACAACCGTAATCGCACGGCCTCAGAAGTACGCTCTACCTTCACTAAGTATGGAGGAATTTTAGGAGAAACTGGCAGTGTAAGCTATATGTTCAAATCTACAGGGCTTATTGTTTATGGCACCAAAGCAGGGTCTGTCGAGCAAATAATGGAAGCAGCAATAGAAGCAGGAGCGGATGACTGTATCTCAGATATTGATGGACACGAGATATTATGCGCACCCACAAATTTTCACCAGGTACGTGAAGCACTAGAGTCAAAGTTAGGGCCATCTGAAGAGGCAAGCATAACGTGGAGGCCTGAAAATACCATTACTATAACAGATCCGCTGATTGCCTCGAAAATTATTCGTCTATTAGAGACTCTGGAGGATAATGATGATGTACAAAGTGTATTCAGTAACTTTGAGATTCCAGATGAGATATTGGAAAAGATAGCTAATGGCTAGATTCATAGGCATAGATCCAGGCCTGCAATATACTGGTTGGGGGATTGTAGATATCGATAATCGTGCACTGCGTTTTATAGCCGCAGGAGTAATTCAGACTAAACCTACTACTCTTATGCCTTTGCGTTTGTTAAGCATACAAGAAGAGCTAAAAATAGTAATACGGCAGCATCAGCCGCAATACGCTGCTATTGAGGAGACTTTTGTTAATAATAACTATCGCTCCTCTTTGCTGCTATCACAGGCCAGGGGTGTAGCGATGGTAACGCTTGCAGGGCAGCAGCTGATTGCCACGGAATATGCAGCAAATGTTGTGAAGAAGGCAATAGTAGGCCGCGGGCATGCAGATAAACAACAAGTGCTGCAAATGCTACAATATCTTATGCCTGGACTCTTAGTAGATCAAATAGATGCAGCGGATGCTTTGGCTGTTGCGGTGTGCCATGCTCATCATATGCAACTGTAAATATATGCAAGCTTTTAGTTCCCTTGCCATCAGCCTATAATTGGCTTATATTAACTTTGGCTCTAAATAACCTGAGCTATGTTTAAGAGAAAGGTAGGAGATGCTTAAAAGTGACAATTATAGCGTCATTGGGAGCCCTGAAAGGGCGTGGCAATCTAGAAAGCTAACATTTAATGGATCACCACGCGCCTTAGGCGCTCGTGATGACGACTCTATTGCCTTTTACAAGTACCATATATTCTTAAGCATAGCTCAGGTTATATAAGAGAAGGAATATTATCCAAAAAGCTGGGGGTAGCTATGGTTATATTATTAACAGGAGTTGCGGGGTTCATCGGGTTTTCTACCGCTTTGGCTTTGATTGAGCAGGGACATAAAGTAATAGGTATAGACAACTTGGATAACTATTATGACGTTTCTCTTAAACAAGCCCGGATAGAAATTCTAAAGCAAAAAGCCCAGAGCTTTGTTTTCTTTCACATGGATATATGTGACCATGCAGCTATGTTAGATATAGCCCAGGAATATCAGGTCTCTCATGTAATACACCTTGCGGCTAAGGCGGGAGTGAGGCATTCCACTATAGATCCATGGTCATACATCAAAAGCAATATAGAAGGACATCTATCAATACTGGAATTATGCAGGCATACCAATACTATTGAGCGTTTAGTATATGCTAGTTCTAGCTCAGTATATGGCAGTACTCAGAATGCTACAAATGAAAGCGTACGAATTGATGATCCCGTGTCATTATATGCTGCTACTAAAGCATCTGATGAGCTTATGACTACTGTATACAGCAAAATGTTTGGTATTAATGCTGTGGGCTTGCGCTTTTTTACAGTATATGGCCCCTGGGGCCGTCCTGATATGGCTCTTTTGCTCTTTATTGATGCTATATATAATAATAAGCCTGTGCAACTGTATAACAATGGCAACATGCGTAGGGATTTTACCTATATTAACGACATTGTAAGCGGTATTATTGCTTCAATAAAAGTAGGCTCAAAAGGGCATAAATTATATAACCTAGGTAAGGGAAGATCTGTGGAACTTAAAACTTTCCTTAAAGTGATTGAGAATGAAATTGGCAGGCCTGCACAAATTAAAAATTTACCTATGCAGCCTGGAGATGTGCTGGAGTCACATGCAGATATTAGCGCTGCTCAGAAGGACTTAGGCTTTGATCCTAAAACAGATATTGAAGAGGGAATTCGTCAAACCGTTCAGTGGTATAGAAGTTATTATAAACTGGAGGCTTAAATATGTCCTTGGTAAATTCACCTCGCTCTGTAACCATTTTAGGCTCAACTGGTTCAATCGGCACTACTACTTTAGATATTATACGTGCTCATCGAGATAAATACCATATAAAGACGCTGATGGCCTATGCCAATGCAGATCTGTTAGTGGCCCAAGCTATAGAATTTGGTGTAACAGAAGTAGTAATTATTGAGCCTAGTGCTTATCAAACTTGTAAAAACAAGCTCAGTGGTACGGGTATCAAAGTGCATACTGGCGAGGCCGCAATGATAGAGCTAGCAGCTCAACAGGTAGATATTACTGTATCAGCCATCGTAGGTGTGGCAGGGCTTAGGGCTACACTTGCGGCTATTTCTGGTTCTAAAATTGTAGCATTAGCGAATAAAGAAAGTGTGGTGTGTGGTGGGCCATTACTGAGTAAAGCTGCAGCACAAAGTGGCGCTGCTATTTTACCCGTGGATTCTGAGCATTGCGCAATACTACAAGCTATTTCTGGCCAATCGTTATCTGCAGTTGAGCGTATTACTTTAACAGCCTCTGGCGGGCCATGCCGTAATATGTCACGTGTGGAAATGAGCGGCATTACTCCGGATTTTGCCATAAAACATCCTACCTGGAAGATGGGGCCAAAGATATCTGTAGACTGTGCCACTTTGTTCAACAAGGGGTTGGAGGTAATTGAAGCATATTATTTTTTTCCCTTGCAATATGGTGCTGTTGAAGTGGTTATTCATCCAGAGTCAGTCTTACACTCCATGGTTACATATTGTGATGGCTCATCGTTAGCTCAGCTAAGCTTGCCTGATATGCGTGTGCCTATTGCGTATATTTTGGCATACCCAGAGCGTATTAGTATTCAGCATCATACTTTGGATTTAGCTACTGTTGGGAGCTTAAACTTTTCTGAACCGGATAAAGCACGCTTTCCCTTATTACAAGCAGCCATAGATACAGTAGTAAGCGGCCAAGCAGCGCAAATTATTCTTAATGCGGCAAATGAGGCTGCAGTAGCACTTTTTCTAAAAGGCGCTATCGGCTTTTTGGATATCGAGCGAATTGTACTGCGTGCTATGGACCAGAGCCAAAATCTAGATGTCAATACAGTAGATGATGTGTATGCTCTGCACAATGAGGTGTATGCTAAGGCCCAGGCTTATATCCCTTGAACACTTATTATGTTCTACTACTGGCAGGCGATGCACTCTTCATAATTATTGTTTGCAGGATCGCTATTTGCATCCCCATCTGTTGGCTGTGGTATTAGCTTCATCTCTAATTGCACCATAGTCTTATCATTTTTAATTGACACATTATCAGCACGCTGCAGAGATTTAGAGCGCATATAGTACATAGCTTTAATTTTGCGCTTCCAAGCAGTATAGTGGATCATATGTAGATCATGCTTGCTGATATCGGCAGCCATAAATATATTTAAGGACTGGGCTTGGCAAATATATTGGGTGCGGTCGGCTGCTAGGTCTATAATCCAGCGCTGATCTATCTCAAACGCGGTTTTAAACACATCTTTTTCATCCTGACTTAAGAAGTCCAATTGTTGTACCGAACCTTCATTATTCATAATAGAAGACCATACATCATCTGTGTCTTTACCTTGTTTCTGTAACAATATTTTTAAATGTTTATTACGTACATTAAAGGACCCGCTCAGGGTTTTTTGTGTAAAAGCATTAGAGTTATATGGCTCAATTCCTGGAGATGAATTTCCAGCAATAACTGAGATAGAGGCCGTGGGTGCAACCGCGGTTTTATGGGTAAAGCGCTCCATTAGTCCAACGTCAGCAGCATCTGGGCATGGTCCCTTATCCATTGCAATTTTATAAGATGCGTCATCTACTCCTTCCTTGATATGGCGGAATATCTTAAAATTCCATGCCTTAGCCATAGCAGATTCCATAGGCACCATTTTTGATTGTAGGAAGGAGTGCCAACCCATTACTCCTAGGCCCACACTTCGCTCACGATATGCAGAATATCTAGCTTTAGCTATAGTATCTGGGGCTTTATCAATAAAATCCTGTAAAACATTATCCAAAAAGCGCATTACATCTTCAATAAACTGAGGGTTATCTTTCCATTCTTCATAAGTCTCTAAGTTCAGTGAAGATAGACAACATACCGCTGTCCTTTGCTCACCAAGCTGGTCTGTGCCAGTAGATAGTGTAATCTCGCTGCAGAGATTTGAAGTCTTTATGTATAGACCATTACGCTTATAAGATTCTGGAGCCATATCATTAACATGATCAATAAATAATAGGTAAGGTTCGCCTGTTTCAATACGTGCAGTTAATATACGTATCCATAGGTCTCTTGCCTTGACGATAGACATAACTTTCCCATCCTTGGGGCTACGCAATTCCCAAGGGGCGTCTTGTTCTACGGCGTGCATAAATTCATTACCAATGACTACACCATGGTGTAGATTCATGGCCTTGCGCCCAGGGTCACCACCAGTAGGGCGGCGCATTTCAATAAACTCCTCAATCTCTGGATGCCACACAGGCTTGTAAACCGCAGAGCTGCCGCGTCGCCTTAAGCCTTGGGATACAGCGCGTGACAATCCATCTTGCGCTGCAATAAAAGGCATTGTGCCTGAGCTTTTTCCATCTCCACGCACTTCTTCTCCAATAGAACGTACTGCTCCCCAATAAGTTCCAATTCCACCGCCACCTGCAGCTAGCCAAATATTCTCGCTATACACATCAGATATACTCTGTAGGCTATCTTGTACTTCATTTAAAAAGCAAGAGATTGGCAAGCCACGATCCGTCCCACCGTTAGTTAGCACAGGAGTAGCTGGCATAAAGTACATTTGACTGATGTAGTCATATAGGCGTTGCGCATGTGCTGCATTATCAGCATAGTATCCAGCTACACGGCCAAATAGCTCTTGAAATGATTCATTAGGCAAAACATAGCGGTCTTGCAGAACCGTCTTGCCAAAGTCTGTGAGCAATGCATCACGAGAGTCATCAACTATAACTTCATGACACTGTCTGTTTTTTGCACTAAATTTTAGGGCGCTTGCATTGCTTGCCATACTTGAACTCCTGTAAGATGTTGCCATAATGGCTTCTTTCTCTAACTATATGTAGTTCCATACTAATAAGCAACCCCCTTTCTAATGGGTAAGGTCTATTTGGCATGGAGAGTTGCAGATATGCTACTATAGCGTAGATTACTTGGTATCACTAAATTATTAATAATATATGATTGGTTGTGTGTCGCACAAGAGTTATACTATATATAGATGTATGAATTTGCTTGACTTGTTGTGGCCCAGGTTTTTCCGGCCTAACGCTTTTTTTAATTGTGCTTGACAACTACATGTTGCCTACTTGGGTCGCTCTACTATTTTTTTAGGACGTAATTATATTATGACAGCAACATAAAGGCAACAAACCTTTCGAACTATTCATGGTGCTATAACGGCTAATCTTTCTTTACAGAATTTATGAGTCGTGTTACATTACTATGACACCAGTGGCATAAAAACTTAAGTTAAAAGGCAGTATGGAGCGATTACTACATAAAATATCATTTTGGGTAACGCTTGTATTTGGCTTATTTGTGGTTGGTACCTTAAGTATTGTGGCTTTAGTGATTCATTTTAGCAATGACCTACCCGATTACAGGCAGCTAGAAGAATATGATCCCCCTACGATTTCAAGGCTATACTCTTTAGATGGTCGGTTGATCGAAGAATATGCTAAGGAAAAACGTATCTACGTCTTATATAATGAGATTCCAGAAACTGTAGTTCAGGCATTTTTAGCAGCAGAAGATAAGAATTTTTTTCATCATCCTGGCATAGACTTATATAGTATTGCCCGTGCTGCAGTACAAAATATTTTTCATCTTGGACGACAGCGCTCTGTAGTAGGAGGCTCTACTATTACTCAGCAAGTAGTGAAAAATTTCTTGCTTACTAATGAACGTACGATGACACGCAAATTAAAGGAAGCAATCCTCGCGTATCGTATTAGTAAGGTATATTCCAAGGAGCGTATTTTAGAGCTATACTTAAATCAAATTTTCTTGGGGCACAGTTCATATGGAGTAGCTGCTGCATCTCTTAATTACTTTAATAAAGAGCTAAAGGATTTAACTGTTGAAGAAGCAGCAATGCTTGCAGCACTACCTAAGGCACCTTCGCAAATGAATCCCTTCAGGCATTATGGACGCGCAAAAGCTCGGCGAGACTGGGTTATTGATAGAATGCTAGAAGAAAAATTTATTTCTAATGATGAGGCAAAAAAAGCAACTGCCGCACCTATTGTTCTACAAACTCGTCGTGAAGAATTTGTACGTAATGCAGAATATTATGCTGAATCAGTTCGCAGCGAGATGTTGCGCCAATTCGATGAAGAGAATGTATATACCAAAGGATATACGGTTTTTACTTATCTAAACCCTAAAATGCAAGATATAGCCGCCACTGCATTGCGTAATGGCATTCGGGCTTATGATCATAAACGTGGTTTTCGTGGTCCTCTATCTAATATAGGAATTGGCATTACTGAAGATAATTGGCAAGAACATATGCATCAATATGTGCCTCCTGCAGAAGCAGATGGTTATATGGTAGCCGTAGTTATTAGCGCCAGCGCTAAAGAAGCACAAATTGGTATAGCCAATGGTGATGCAGGTATTATCCCTATAGAACAAGCACGCTGGGCTTTAAGTAGCAAGGTCAAAGAAGCAGCCGGCTTGCGCGGTATCTTAAAGCCAGGTGACATCATAATAGTACAGCCTAGTAAGGATAAAGATATTTATATGCTTGATCAGATCCCTGCAGTAAATGGGGGCCTAGTAGCTATGGAGGTTGGTACTGGGAAGGTGCTGGCCATGTCGGGGGGCTATAGTTTTAATAGTAAATTTAATCGTGTCACTCAAGCCATGCGCCAACCTGGTTCATTATTCAAGCCTTTAGTTTATTTAACTGCTTTAGAGTCAGGGTATAAGCCAAATGATATTGTACTGGATGAGCCAATCACTTTGTCGCAAGGCCCAGGCATGGCGGCATGGCGTCCCAAAAACTATGGCAACAATTTTTTAGGACCAATGACCTTGCGCCAAGCACTGGAGAAATCGCGTAACACCCCTACAGTGCGCCTTGCTGTTGCTTTAGAGTTAAAAAAAGTGGCAGATACTGCCATACGCTTAGGATTGTATAAAAGTGCGCCTAGCACCTTAGCCGTAGCTTTGGGTGCCTATGAAACTACGCTGCTTGATGCAACAAATGCCTATAATATAATTGCCAGCTATGGACAGCTGGTTAAACCTCAGTTGATCGACCGTATATATGATTACAAAGGACGCATGGTCTATAGTTCTGATCATAGTACCTGTGAAAGGTGCCAAGTTGCGCCTGAAGAAGAGTCTCCTACTATGCCAATTATTGAGATGCAGCATACTAGGATAATTGATGAGCGCAGGAGTTATCAAATGATCTCGATGTTAGAAGGGGCGGTAAAGCGTGGTACTGCTGCTCGCGCCTTGCAGTTACATCGTACGGTGGCAGGCAAAACTGGTACAACTAATGATAGCTTTGATACGTGGTTTATTGGTTTTACTCCGGATATTGTAGTCGGTGTTTACGTAGGTTTTGATACACCACGCAGCCTAGGGCAGCGTGAAACTGGGGCAACTCTTGCCCTACCTATTTTTATAGAGTTTATGCAAAGTGCTATAACTGATATTCCCAACCGTAATTTCAGGGTGCCAGAAGGAATTAAGATAGTGCAGATTGACGGCAATACTGGGGGAGCGGTTACTGAAGATACAGAACGCAAGCGCATTATATCAGAAGCTTTCTTAAGCCAAGAAGACGAAAACCAAGCAGGTAATATAAAGATGCAAGGCGACATTCCACTTGAAGGTTTGGAAGATATGCAACCAGATGAGGATAACGCCTTAGGTGTGGTTTATTAGAAACAAACTGCATATCAGATGGGTACAAACTGACCACAACAATAAAAATATTACAGGTGGGCTTGTCACTCTAAAGAAGATGTGGTACTTATGTTTCGGTATTTTGGTCTTACTATATTATTATGCTAAGTAAGTCGTTGATTGCAAAAAAGTACTCTAGCGCTTTGTTTGAGGTGGCGCTGGAAGCAAAGGCTCTGGATGTAGTGGTGCAAAATTTGAACCAGGTTCTGCAGGTGGTGGAGTTAGACCAGCAGTATAAGTCTTTTATCATGAGTCGAGTGGTGCCGACTAAAACTAAGTTTGTCTTCTTGAATACTGCAATTGATAAGTTAAAGCTGGAAAAAGTGACTATAGGTTTGTTATATACTATGGTGCGTAATAATCGTATGTATGCATTGCAAGAAATAAAAAAGGCATATGAGGCTCGTGTAATGGAACACTATAACCAGCTATTAGTACAGGTGGAAGTAGCGGCGGATTTAACAAAAATTGCCTCGCAGAAGATAGAAAAGGCTTTGGCAGAGGCTCTAAATAAAAAGATAGAATTAGAAATAACAGTAAAGCCAGAATTATTAGGTGGAATAATAGTGAAGTATGAATCAAAAATGCTTGATCGCTCGCTTGCGAGTAAATTAAATCGGCTTGTAAAATTGGCCCTAAATTAATTGTTAATAGAGAAGGAGCGTGCATGGGTAAGATAAAGGCATCTGAAATTTCTGCGCAGTTGCGTAAGCAAATAAGTAGTTTCAGTAATGAGGCAGAACCATTAGAAGTAGTAGGGCAGGTAGTAAAAGTAGGAGATGGTATTGCCACTGCATGTGGATTGGACTCGGTTGAATATTTTGAGATGGTGGAATTCGCCAGCGGTGTCTGCGGTATTGTACTTAATCTCGAAGAAGATAGCGTTAAGATAGTAATTATGGGTGATGACCACAGTGTAAGCGAAGGCGACATTGTAAAGCGTACCAATAAGATTGCCCAGGTGCCAACTGGTCCAGCACTGTTAGGAAGAGTAGTAGATCCATTAGGTAATCCTGTGGATGGTAAGGGTCCTCTTAAAGGTAAGATTGAATATAGATTGGTGGAACAAAAAGCCCCAGGTATTATTGCACGTCGGTCGGTACATGAGCCAGTACAGACTGGAATTAAAGTGATTGATAGCCTAATACCGATTGGGCGTGGACAACGTGAATTAATTATTGGAGATCGCCAAACTGGCAAAACTACTATCGCTATAGATACCATCTTAAACCAACGCAAAGCCCACCAAGGTGATGATGAGAGTAAGAAGATTTATTGCGTTTATGTGGCAATTGGCCAGAAGCAATCAACGATCGCACGCTTGGTGAAGACCTTAGAAGAAAGTGGTGCCCTAGAATATTGTACTATAGTGGCAGCTTCTGCCTCTCAGGCAGCTCCATTCCAATTTTTGGCTCCATACTCAGGTTGCGCTATGGGCGAATATTTTAGAGACAATGGCAAACATGCTTTAATGGTATATGATAACTTAAGTAATCATGCGGTGGCTTATCGCCAAATGTCACTGCTGCTGCGCCGTCCCCCAGGACGGGAGGCTTATCCAGGTGATGTATTTTACCTGCACTCTCGTTTGTTAGAGCGTGCTGCTAAAATGTCAGACGAGATGGGCGGTGGCTCACTAACTGCACTTCCAATTATTGAGACACAAGCTGGTGATGTATCAGCTTATATTCCAACTAATGTAATCTCTATTACTGATGGTCAGATATTCCTGGAAACTGAGTTGTTCTACAAGGGCACCCGTCCTGCTGTTAACGTTGGTTTATCCGTCAGTCGTGTGGGTTCTGCAGCGCAGACTAAAGCTATGAAACAAGTGGCAGGCAGTATTAAATTGGAATTGGCTCAATATAGAGAGATGGAAGCATTTGCTCAGTTTGGTTCAGATTTGGATGTTACTACCCAACGTTTATTAGCACGGGGTGCTCGACTTACTGAGTTGCTGAAGCAGGATCAATATTCCCCTTTGGCTATGGAAGAGCAGGTAGCTATAATCTTTGCAGGAGTTAAGGGCTACTTAGATAATATAGAGGCTAAAAATATAAAGCGCTTTGAGGAAGAACTAATGCGTGAGCTTAAGGTTAACTATACTTCTTTGCTTGAAACTATACGTAAAGAGGAACGTCTAACTGAGGGGTCGGAGCAGCAGCTGCGACAGGTTATTGAAGGATTAGTGAAGGTGTTTGCATAAGCTATGGCATCGCTCAAGTCATTAAAAAATAGGATCAAGACAGTCCGTTCTACGCAAAAGCTCACCAAAGCAATGAAGATGGTTGCTGCATCTAAGCTGAAAAGAGCACGGGAGAGGGCAGCAGCCGCACGTCCATATGCTGTTAAGATGGCGCAAATTGTCGGGGCTTTAGCAGGATCACATAGAGCCGGTGGTAAGTCTCTATTAACAGGGACAGGACGCGATCATACCTATTTATTAGTAGTAAACACAGCTGATCGTGGCTTATGTGGTGCTTTCAACAGCGCTATTGTTAAGTTAGTACGGCAAGAGATAGAAAGCCTACTTGCACAACAGAAGCAGGTTAAAATCATGTGCGTTGGGCGCAAAGGTTACGAGCTATTAAAGAGACGTTATCCAAATCTGATCGTTGCTCAGCGCGAGGCTCCTGGAAATACAACATTTGCGGATGCCACCCATGTAGCAGAAGAAATACTAAGTTTGTTTGCTCATGATCAATTTGATATCTGCCGTCTTTATTATAGCCAATTTAAGTCGGTTATTAGCCAAATTCCCGCAATGCAGCAAATTATTCCTCTGCAGCTTGAGGAGGGTGATCCAAATGAAGTATATGAGGTAGAGTCCACCAACGAAGATTTGTTGGAGCGCTTATTGCCTCAAAATATTGCTGTGCAATTATATAGCGCGCTATTGGAGAATACGGCTAGTGAGTATAGTGCCCGTATGACGGCAATGGAGAATGCAACGCGGAACTCTGGTGATATGATACGTAAGTTAAACCTATTATATAATAGGACGAGGCAGGCTTATATTACCAAAGAGTTGATTGAGATTATTTCTGGGGCAGAAGCGGTATAAAGAATATTAGTAAATATAATATAAATTGAAGGAATATAGGGTATGAGTGTGAAAAAAGGAGTTATTACGCAAATTATTGGCGCTGTTATAGACGTAAAGTTCAATAACGGAGTACCGCCTATACTTAATGCTCTGCGTTGCGAAAATCAGGGTAAAGCCCTGATTTTAGAAGTAGCGCAGCACTTGGGTGAAGATACTGTACGTGCCATTGCTATGGATAGTACGGACGGCCTAAGTCGTGGCATTGAAGTGCAAGATACAGGTAGTGCCATTATGGTGCCAGTAGGGCGTGAGACCCTGGGTCGTATTCTAAACGTTATTGGCGAGCCAATTGATGAAAGAGGTAAGCTGACAGGTAAGCAAAAATGGTCTATACATCGCGAAGCTCCAGCTTTAACAGATCAATCTACAGCCTCAGAGATTTTGGTTACAGGTATTAAGGTAATCGATCTCCTTGCTCCATACGCTAAGGGAGGTAAGATTGGCCTATTTGGTGGAGCAGGCGTAGGTAAGACTGTATTGATTATGGAGCTAATTAACAACGTAGCCAAAGCACATGGTGGTTACTCGGTATTTGCTGGAGTAGGGGAGCGTACACGTGAGGGAAATGACCTTTACCACGAGATGATTGATTCAAAAGTAATAGACCTAGAGCACCCTGAGAACTCCAAAGTAGCGCTAGTATATGGGCAAATGAATGAGCCTCCTGGTGCACGTGCGCGCGTGGCTCTTTCTGGTTTGACTCAGGCAGAGTACTTCCGTGATGAAGAAGGCCAAGACGTCTTATTTTTTATTGATAATATCTTCCGCTTTACTCAAGCAGGCTCAGAAGTATCGGCGCTACTAGGCCGGATTCCATCGGCAGTAGGTTATCAGCCAACTCTATCTACTGAAATGGGTATGTTACAAGAACGGATTACCTCGACTAAAAAAGGTTCAATCACTTCAGTACAGGCAATTTATGTACCAGCAGATGACTTGACAGATCCTGCGCCTGCTACTTCTTTTGCGCACCTTGATGCAACAACGGTATTAAACCGTCAGATCGCTGAGATTGGAATTTACCCTGCGGTGGATCCACTGGATAGCACATCGCAAATGCTGACACCAGATATAGTTGGAGAGGAACATTATAAGGTGGCTCGGGAAGTGCAACGGGTATTACAGACATATAAATCCTTGCAAGACATTATTGCGATATTAGGCATGGATGAGCTATCTGAGGAAGATAAGCTAATTGTCAGCAGAGCACGTAAGATTCAGCGTTTCTTGTCCCAGCCATTCCATGTTGCGGAGATCTTTACTGGCTCCCCTGGTAAATTAGTTCCACTTGATGAAACTATACGCGGCTTCAAAGGCTTGATAGAAGGGTTGTATGATGATCTGCCAGAATCAGTATTTTATATGGTTGGTACTATTGATGAAGCTGTAGAAAAAGCACGGCGTTTGGCATTAGAGGCAGCATAATTTAACAGCCGGAGGGCCGTATGAATACTTTTCAGCTAGATATTGTTTCTCCCGAGCGCCAGCTGCTAAGCGTTCAGGCTACAATGGTTTTAATCCCTGGGGCAGAAGGTATTTTTGGCGTTCTGCCACGCCATATGAACCTTATTGCTGAAGTGGCACCTGGGGTAGTGGAAGTACATGCCGAGCAGAAGGTTGAGCGGTTTTATGTATCACAGGGAGTCGCCCAAGTTAATGCTACTAGCTGCTCTATTCTGGTAAATGAAGCATTTCCTGCGGCAGAGGTAGATATATCCGCTCTGCAGGCGCGCTTAGAGCGTGTGCGTAATGACTATAAATATGAAGAGCTGGACACTGCACGTGTGGACCTGCAAAGTGAAATGACTTTCCTTGAAAAGGTATTAGAGTTGCATGCGAAGTCATGACATGGCTAAAACCAACTCTCAGCTAAAAGATTACAGCGTCGCTCCTCGCTCATGTAGATTTTATTACACATCGCTGTTGCTCCTTGTGCTGTTTTAGCTGAGAGTTGGTATAAAATCATGCTTCAAATATCTGGATCCGTTCACGCAGGTGCATCAAAAAGGAGGGGGCAGGAGAGCGCCCTTATTTGCGTATTCCACAAGCTTTTGCGCGTGTCATAAACACTTTGCTGATGTGCATTGTGCTTCCTGTCCTACCTGCTGCTTGATCGCGGTACCCACTTCAAAGCCTTATTTATAGCTTGTATGGACCCCGTGTTCAAGCCACGGGGCGACAGGTTCTACCCTATTTCAGCCTCCACCAGGTGGTGCGGGCTGAATGTTTGCAAATATAGCGTCTTTACCAGCTTGCAGAAAGTTCTGAAGTCCAATGACGTAAACATTTTCTGCAAGCATATACTGCTGTGACCCAGGATAAATTACAATCAGTCTATCTAGATTCAGGTCCACCAGTGCTATTTTCATCGATGATGTAAGCGCAGGAGCATCGCTGTATTTAAATTCTAATCCTATTTTATTTGGGCCTTTTATGATTAATAAGTCCAACTCAGCCCCATTGTGAGTAGCCCAGAAAAAGGCATTATTTGATTCGGTATTTGAGTGATTCAGCACCGCTTCTAATGCAAAACCTTCCCACGAAGCACCTAGCTTAGGTGCAGTAAATAGAGCTTCTTTGCTTTCGATATTTTGCAAATAATGGAATATGCCGCTATCTCTAATATAAACTTTAGGGCTTTTTACTTGACGTTTTTTTAGATTAGTATACCAAGGGGTCAGTATTCTAACCATAAATGTAGCGTTAAGTATATTAAGGTAATACTTAACTGTTGGGGAGGAAATTCCTAGGCTATTTGCAATTTCAGCGGAGTTAAAGGTTTGCCCATGGTAGTGCGAAAGTATAAGCCAGAATCGCCTAATATTACCATGTTGTATGTTTATTCCTAAGCTTGGTAAATCATGCTCAGTATAGGTTCTTATATATTCTCGAAGCCAAGCAAAACTATCTGCTGTTTCGGAGGCCAAAAAGCTTTTTGGATAGCCTCCCACAAGCCATAGCTTCTCAATATATTGTGGTAGCTCACTGGCGGAAAAAGGAGTAACTTCTATATAACTTATCCTTCCCGCTAAGCTTTCAGAGCTCTGCTGGATTAATTCTCTTGAGGCACTACCTAATATTAAAAACTGCTTATCTGGATTTTCATCAGAAATGTAGCGTAAGACAGAGAAAAGGTCTGGTCTCCTTTGAACTTCATCAATTACTATCAATCCTTTTAATGGTAAAAACGCAAGGTTTGGGGACTCCAGTCTTTGTAGATCTACTGGATTCTCAAGATCAAAGTAGTTAGCTCTAGAAAAATTTGATATTTCTTGACAAAACTGTTTGGCTAGGGTTGTTTTGCCACACTGTCTAGGTCCCAATAGTGCAACAATTCTATTGATCCTAAAATTCTCGCGTATTCTTTTTAAAAAAACATCTCTTTGCATAACCATGAAAATCGAAAGCCTGACTTTATATTTTCATGGTACTATAAAGCTATAACTATGTAAACTCTCCATTAGAAAGTACACATAGAAAAGTGCGGCTAGACAACATTTCTATCCCACACGATTAAATCTAGTATAATAACCTAATTTCGTGGTATGTATTACTTAGCATATAGAGGTTACTGTGATGAAACTCAAAATAAAATGGCAGCTCTTACGTGGGGGAATAAAGTATATTGCGCTGACTATAGCTGCGATATTTGCAGCTATCCTAATACTGGCTACTACCTCCATGCCATTACCCTTAATCGGTGAATATATTGGGCCCTATACGCAACGGTTTGTGCCACAATTGCAGGTAAAGGTAGGACGTGTTAGTCTAGCTTGGGACTTGCGACACTATTCTATAGCTCTGCGATTACAAAACATTACTTGGAGTTATAATTTTAGCCCAGATATGAAGATTCAAGAAGTAAGACTTAATCCATTGTGGCTTGGCTTTGTAAGTCATAATCATGCTGCAATTGGTATTGAGTTTTCCTCGATTGATGAATTGCCATCTGCTCCAATGCTTACTAAAATTGCTACTACTAATTATAATGAGCAACAAAAATTAACTTATAGTATAGTTCGTACTGCAATACAAAAAATGTATGAAGAGCATTTCAGCTTATTGCGCCGTATTGCACTAGAGTTGCCAACGCAGCCTCTACCTTGGATGTGGGGTAGGCAAGAAGATAATAATACTACCTACTCTCAATTGCAGGCTGTGAGAATAGGTTTTGGGGGCACCTTGGAGCAGCCGGAGTTACTTGTATCTGGAAATCTCACCCTACATGGGCATATATCACAAACAGCGCGTGCGAAAATTATTGTTGCTGTAGAGCCTCAGGCTTTATCGGTAGACGCACATATGACAAAAATCCCTTTGAATTTAGGCAAAATTCTTATTCCTGATTTAGAAAGTAGTGACTTGCTGAGGCTAAACATTGCAGCTCAGGTACACGATTTTGAGCATATGCCCGATATATCTTTTTCCCTTAGCGGCAATAATATTAATCTGACTACTCCTCAGAACCTACCGCGGCCTATTCATCTTAAAGATATTTATCTTCAAGGGGTGATTAGAGGAAAAGAACAGGCGGTGACAATACCTTATATTAGCGTAACTTCAAAACATCTGGCATTGGTTGGAGATGCTCAACTTACTCCTTCGCGATTACAAATACAAACTATATTGAAGCATCCTTTAGAGTTGGGCTTACTAATGTTATATTGGCCGCCGCATGCGGCTTCTGAGGCGCGCCATTGGGCGCAGCAGCATGTAAAAGGTGGAACTATCAATGATGCTGAAATTAACATGCAGTTGCCACTTAAGGACTATGTTTTACAGCCAGAGCAGCTGCAGGATGAAGATATAAATGTTAAAATGACAATACAAAATACTAACTTGCAGTATTTGCCTTACGCGCCATCTGTTACTGATATTGAAGTGCACTTGGATATTGGAGCGGATTCTATGAGAATAGAAGTACCACAAGCCCAGCTTATCAATAGTCATGTCAAAGCAAAGTGTGAGATTGAAAAATTCAGTGACCCTATTACCATGATGCATTTACAAGCTTCAGTCCGTGGTAGTGTGCAAGATGCTCTTACCCTTGGATTAGTCCATATCTTTGAAGATAAGCCTATAGACCAAGCAACAACTGAGGTATTACAACCTTTGCGTAGCGTCACCGGTAAGGCTACTACTCAGCTAGGGTTAACATTAAGAATACAACAAGATGTTGATTTCAGTCCCCACGTTGATATAGAAAGCGAGCTAACAGAAGTGCATGCCAAAGATATTGGCGGCCATGAGATTACTAGCCCATCTTTGGGCGTTACGTTTCGCAATCATATCCTATCAATCAGGGGCAATGTTGTTATAGATGGGCAAATTAGAGGTAAGGTTTTATATGACGGGGGTTTTAGCCAAAAAGAGCAAACATTAGCCTTCATGTTGCCATTATCTACCTCTCAGATGCATAGCTTGGGATGGGATACTGGGAAGATATTACAGGGTACAGTATTAGCTAACTTAGTATTTTCATCAAACGATTTTGCTACTGCTTTGAACCTAACTATGAATATGAGTGGCGCTGAAATCACAGTGCCTTATTTAGGTATTAATAAGAAAAAAGGACAGGCTGCAGAATTAGCACTCCAATTCAAAGAGTATAAGCAAGGTGAGGCAATGGATGGAACGTATAACCTATATATGCCGGGATTAAGTAGTAATGGTACAATGCAATTTGATAAAACAGGCGCACTACAAGCGATTACTAAAGGTCAAACGCAACTACATCACTCTAAGTTTGTTATGGATATGAGCAAAAATCATGGCTATAACATACATCTTAGCGGGGATAGCCTTGACTTAAGTGGATTTAGCGCTTCAAAGGTTCAAGACACTGCTGACGACATGGCTCATAACGTACGCATAAAATCTAAGCTAGGAAAAATTATACTGCATAATGGTCAAGAGTTATATAAACCAATTTTTACTTTGGGTTGCGGCCAGAAGGGGTGCGAGCATGTAGAATTGTCTGGGCTTTTAGATAATAAACATAAATTTGAGTTAAAACTTAATCCTAAATCTGTGCACCTACAGTCAGAAGATGCAGGGCAGGCCCTGGCCGCCCTTGGGGTGACACAAAATATGCGATATGGCCAACTGTTGTTAGATGGTAAGTGGAATAATCTTACTCAGACCTTCCAGGGGAAGCTTAATATTAGTGACTATTATATGCGTAAAGCACCGTTACTCGCCAAGCTCTTGACTATTTCATCCATTACTTCTACTGCATTTGCGGGACTAGGAGATTTATTGGAAAACAAGGGAATCCATTTTAAATCCTTGCAATGCGGCCTGCAGTATACAGGTGGTATTATACAGGTATCAAATTGCATAACACGCGGTCCTGTACTAAGTATGACTGGCGATGGTACTATAGACCTAGGCAGCCGTAATATTTCATTACATGGGGTAATTGTACCGGAAAATATTATTAATTCTTTGGTGAAATCCATACCTCTATTCGGATCGGCCATTTCTGGGGGCAAAAATAGCGGTGTTATTGCAACCAACTATGTTATCCTTGGTAACATTGATGATGACTTAAATGTTCAGGTCAACCCTCTGTCTGTCCTTACTTTAGGCTTTTTTAAGCAGATAGTGGGGTTCTAAGCTTAATACCTTGTGTTTTATGCGTACCTGCTGCTTGACAGCGGTATCTGCTCCAAAGCCTCATTTGTAGCTTATATATCAAGGCTGAGCAGCGGCACTTGGAACTCTTTTTTTAATTAAGGCAATAGTGTTTTTTACACCATAAAGAACAACAAATGATCCAAAGCGCGGTCCCTGGTCTGCACCTAACAACACTTGATACAGGGCTTGAAACCAATCACGTAGCTCTAAGCCGCTATTACGGCCAATCTCATATACAATGCTTTGAATTTCTTCAGCTGTGGCCTCACCAACATCTTGCAGACGTGTTGCTAGTTCTAACATTAAAATTTGTTCTTGTTCAGTTGGTGCACGATATTGTTTATGTGGCTGTATGAAATCATGATAATAATTTGTGGCATTTTCAAGCATACGTGTAAGCATAGTACAGCTTTGAGGAGTAGCGTTAGGATCAAAATGGCGTATGTAGCCCCACAGCAAATTGGTGTCTACCGAATTGCAAGCACTCACCAGGTTGAGTAATAATGAATAACTCAGCCCTTCTACTTCAAGACGCGGGGGATTACCCTTATGAATAAAGTAAACAGGATTAGCTAAGCGCTGCATTTCATCTTCAGTAACGTTATACTTAGCCAGGTAAGTTAAATACTCATCCGTATATTTTGGTATTACATCGAAGTGTAGCTTCTTTGCTTTCTGGGGAGATTGATACATAAGCAAAGACAAACTCTCCTGGGGGGCGTAACGCAACCATTCATCGATGGTAATACCATTGCCTTTGGACTTGGAAATTTTCTCACCTTTTTCATCTAAGAAAAGCTCATAAAACATTTGATGCGGAGGGGTGCCGCCTATTACTTGACATATCTTAGAGTAGATTGGGCCATTTACTAAATGGTCCTTGCCATACATCTCAAAGTCCACATCAAAAGCAGCCCAACGCATACCAAAATCTGGCTTCCATTGCAGTTTACAATGCCCATCAGTAACAGGCACGGTAACTAACTCACCAGTTTCTTGGTAACTAATAGTACCTTCTTGCAAATTATAGCTAGTTACTGGCACCTGTAATACACGCCCTGTACGTGGACAGACTGGCAAAAATGGGCTATAAGTAGCTTGGCGCTGTGCTCCTAATGTAGGCAACATCACTGCCATAATCTCATCATAGTGGGCAAGCACCTTAATCAGCGCCTCATTATATACACCCTTGCTATAGCATTCCGAAGAGCTTAGGAATTCATACTCAAATCCGAATCGATCCAAGAAGGCGCATAGCCTAGCATTCATGTTATGACCAAAGCTCGCATGGGTACCAAATGGATCAGGAATACGGGTAAGAGGTAAGTCTAAATATTGCTGAAATGCTGCAGGATTAGGTATTGTATCTGGGATCTTGCGCATGCCATCCATATCATCAGAAACGCAAAAAAGGCGGGTTGGAATATCACTCATCTTCTCAAAAGCATAACGCACTACACTGGTACGTACTACTTCACCAAATGTGCCTATATGTGGCAACCCAGAAGGACCGTATCCTGTTTCAAACAAAACATATCCTTTTTTTGGCACAGTATAATTGATACGCTTTAAGATGCCTTCGGCCTCCCGAAAAGGCCACGCATTGCTTTTTAGATATGTTTCAATATTAGAGGGGGGCGTCATTATTACTCCTTCAAAGCGCTAATAATGTTGGCTACACTAGCATATATTGTGCTATAGACCAAGCAAATTGCAAACCGATTATAGCTTAAGATTTTTAACTCTTCACTTAATAAGAATAATATTTGCTCAGTGAAGTTAAGGCTGCAGGCTTAGCACCTGGTATGTGATTTTGTTTTTTCTAGTGGAGCCACTATCTTTTTGGCTTCATTTATTTTGAGTTGTATGTCATTGGCAAGTGCATTATCTTTTGCTTCTTCTTGTATTCTCTCTAGCGCTGGGAGGGTTAAAGCCAATGCCGTTTGGACCTGTTGTGCTTGATCTAATGAGAAACGTAAGCGATCCCATCTATCCCATAAGTTTGGTGCTCTGATTTGTTGTAGACTTGTATCTGTATGTATTTCAACTACAAAATCAGCAGGGTTAAAGTTAGAGGCGTGAGCCGATACTAGTTCAATATTACTCCACCAACTTTCAAAGTTCTTTCTGATTATTCGATCCTCTTTGGTTTCCAAACACTTCTCTACCAAATCAATAGTCTTTTGATTTAGCTGAGCTAAAAGCTCTGTATCAACTTTAAATGTTGCAAGGCAAGTGGTTGCAAGCCTATAGTGCATACCTATTGCTGAGAGTAGCAATCCTATAACACCGCCTGTGATAGCACATCCTAGTAATGCCAATCTAATATTATAATCAAGGTTGATGAAAAATTCTATAATGTTTTGAGGGGAGTACTCCAATATCGCTTGATTTAGTAAGATATCATGGTTTATTGCTAAAGCAGTAGCAGTAAGCAGCACGCTGCCCAAGGCCGCCGCAGCTAAGTCGGCTATGGCAAGTCCAACGTGTGCTATAATCCTTTTACTAGTGGCTCTTTTGCTCTCTCCCGCTTTAGCCTTGGCTATAATTGCCTCAGGCACTGAAAATTTTTGTGTGCTGATGGCTTCTTTTAGTTGTGCAGCAAGGATTAATACTGGACCTAATATGGCTTTGTCTTGCAACTTAGGCTGCTCCAACAAATTTTGTAATGAAGTTGTATAGGTTGAGCATATATCAGCATTATCATTATTTGCTGCATCCAAGACTTTGCTAAATTGCAATGGAGTCATCTGCATATTATTTTTTATTACTTTGTAAGCATTTTTATAATCATCTCGTATAAAGCTATAAAGCATAATTACTATGACTCATTTATATATCGCCTCTATGCAATATATTACAATTATACGCCTCTTTCAAGTGCTGTCATAATTAGCTTATTTGCAAGACTATGACATCTTGGCTTACTCTATAAAAGATACTATAGTAACTAATATATAGCATAACTTAGTATAAGAGATATCATAATATCTTTATTTATGATGACGCCCCGTGAAGTTTCAAAATATATTGCACACCAAATGCAAGCAAAAAGGCTTGCTGTAAACCTTGGTCAAAAAACCTTATCAGAACGCTCCGGGGTAAGTTTTGGAGTGCTTAAAAAGTTTGAACGAACAGGCAAAGTCTCACTTGAGTCTCTCTAAAAACTAGCTTTAGTATTAAATTCGCTTGAAGAATTTAAAACCCTATTTAAACCTTCAGAGAATCTAGCATCGCTTGATGAATTGCTTGCAGATAAAACACGTAAACGAGGGCGTAAATGATTTTTCAAAATATTATTCATGTTTCTTTTATCCGAGGATCAGAAAGGCTGTCCATGGGGCGGCTTGCTCTGAAAGACCGGAAAATATTTTTTGAGTATGCACCTGAGTTTATGAAAACAGGCCTAGATTTATCTCAATTAAAGCTTCCCTTAAAACCTGGAGTCACTGCATGTGAAGATAAGCTATTTGAAGGATTATTTGGTGTTTTTAATGATAGCTTACCCGATGGCTGGGGAAGGCTGCTATTAGATCGTAAGTTAATAAATATGGGTATTAACGCACAAGCACTTTCGCCTTTGGATCGCCTGCGTTATGTAGGAAGTCGCGGTATGGGGGCCTTAGCATATGAACCAGAATCAGAAGATATCCACTCTCATCGACACGACAATCTAGATGAAGTTGCATATCAAGTGCTAGAATTTCAGGAAAATGATGATGACCGATTTGTGGATGATTTGCTAGCCATAAATGGCTCGTCTGCTGGAGCACGTCCTAAAATTGTCATCAACATAGATAAAGAAGATTGGATAATTAAGTTCCGCTCATCTCTAGACCCAAAAGATATTGGAGCAATTGAATATGCTTACCATTTGATGGCAAAAGAGGCTCATCTTGACGTTCCAAAAGCAAAATTATTTCCATCACAAAAAGGACAGGGATATTTTGGAGTCAAGCGTTTTGATCGCGTGGATGGTAAACACTTGCATATGCATACAGTAAGTGGCTTGCTGCATGTTGACCATCGCATTCCTAGTCTTGACTATGAAACCATTATGAAGGCAACCATTTGGCTTACCAAAAATAGCCAAGAATGTGAAAAACAATTTAAAGCTGCTGTCTTTAATGTTATAAGTCATAACCGCGATGACCATGCCAAAAACTTTTCTTTTTTAATGGATGAAAAAGGAATATGGCATATTTCACCAGCTTACGATCTAACGTTTTCATCCGGACTTAGCGGTGAGCACTGTACGATGGTGATGGGTGAAGGCAAAAATCCTACACTTTCTCATCTCTTAAAGCTTGCAGAAATTGGCAGCATTAAAAAACAAAAAGCTATGCAAATCATTGAAGGTGTTAAAAATGCCATTACAAAATGGGAGGATTTTGCAAAAAAGGCAGGTGTAAGCAAGCCCTCTGCTACTATGATTCAAGCTGCCCTTAACCGTGTTTCTAAGAATGCATTCCATTAACAGGTTTACCAAAATGCCACAAAGCAAAATGTGAGATAAAACTATACACTTGAAGCCTTTTTGGTAATTTTGCCATTTTCGCGCAAGTATGTTGAATACAGGCCTCTCAAGGGATAGGCCAAAATTACACAAAAATTCTTGCTTCAAGTGTGCACTTATTTCCTAGACTTGGTGTTAGTTAATAATTTAAATTTTCTATCTTTATGCATTTTCAGTTGACTATCCCTTATTTTATAGTAAATTGCGTGCTACATAGCACTTGCTAATGTATAACCATAATTTTATGTAGCTAATGAGACCACAAAAGATTGATTGTAATACAGAAGAATGGAGAATTAGTAATCTCACTGCTACTTCGCACTCTTTTGAGCAGAATATTATTCCAATACCTCCATTGGAGAATTTCGGCGATACCAATATTGTTAAGCTAAACCGCTGTTATAAATTCGGCTGTTATAAATTTCCTGATACTTTAACCTTCATTTCCCCAAAACTTTCTGAAAATGGTTGGGACTCATTGATTGACCACGTGATCAACAAGTGGAAGCCCACTCCTTCATCAAAACGCGATGTTAATTTTATAAAGATCCAGGGAGAAATAAATGAAATTGCCGCAAATCAAATTAATGTCCTATCTCCGAACCATCCAAGTCTAATTAAAATTGATCTCACAACAGTAACATTTAATTCAGAAGAAAATAAAAAATTAATAGAAGAAGCAATAGATAAGTGCGAAGAGAAGTTAAAAAAAGCAGAAGAAGAAAAAGCTAAAAAGGCTAAAGAGTGGGCCGTCAAAAGGCAACAGCGAATACGGGATAACGCTCGTTTAAAGCAGGAGCAGGAAGAGGAAAAGAAAAAGCAGCTTGAAGAGGAAGAACAAAACAAAGTTGCTCTTTTTAATTCTATACTGCAAGACAATGGTTTATCAGAATTCATCAACTGTGCAACAAAAGTGCATCCATCCTACATATTACACTGGCAAGACGACAAAGGATATACCACACTATGCTTAGCTGTGCAACATGAACGCCTTGATATAATAAGCCACATTGCTAAAATTTTGCCTAAATATAAACTGCAAGAGGCATTCTATTGGAGAGATATAGCTAACCACTCTATTTTATGTTATGCAATTAAATGGAAAAAATTCCAATCTTTTATACGCCTTTTGGATGTTATTGATCACGATTTTGCAGAAGATTCTCATTTTTTGATGTGTATTTATTCTTTTGTTAGTGATTGCACCCCTTTAGCACAGCTGGTGATTCAGCAGGGCAATGTTGAGATGGCCAAACGTATGTGGGAGCAGTTAGGCCACGCAGTATATACAATTAAAAATAATATAGATAGCACAAACCTAGAAGACTGGATTAATGCAATTAAGGACCCAGTAATAAAGAAGTCAATTTACGAAATATTTTATGAGCCAGTTATTGGGGAGCAGGAATTCACCCCTCTAGATGATGCATCTAATGAAATTAAAGATAATGTGCTACCTAAAGAACAAAATAGCGCAACCACCTTAAATGACACTGTACCGACAAACAAAGCTCCAGATAAACCTCCAATCCCTCAAACTGTTACTCCGGATAGTGATGTAAATAGCACCTCAGCAAACCATAATGAGGAAGTAAGCAGCACCTCTCAGCCTAAGCCGCCCCCTCCTTCACTAAGTAACAGCAATCTTAATGTCTGTGCCTTTATCCAGCTATGTAGCTCAGTACTAGCTGCTAGTATTATTATTCCTTCAGCACTAGGGCTAATCCCCGCAATTACCCCGCTTTATGCTACTATGCTCAGTGGAGGCATCTTTGCTATAAGTAACGCTGCATTCTTTGGCATAACTCAAAAGAAACCTTGGGTTGGAGCAGTGACCTTAATTGCAGAAGCAAGTAGTATAGCTGCTCTTGCGTATGCGGGCTTTACATTTATAGAACCATGCTTGATAGAAGCAGCCATATCTGCCGATATAACAATAGCTATTGTGACAGTAAGCATTGGAGTCATTACCTGTGCATGTAATATGCTGGCTCAGGCGGTTCTAGAACATTCTTAACATAGGAACCCCACTTGCCCACATTATACTGATACGCACAAGCCAATTCAACAGTAAGCATTTCTATAGCATTATGCTGAAAAATCTTCTTTACGAAAAGCAATAATTCTGCTAATAATGCGGTCAAGAACACTAACTCGTTATTGAGGTGATATAAAGCGATATGTCTAATTTACCAGATACTCATTTATTCATTGGTAATGCCGTTTTTATCGAGGAGCTTTACCAGCGCTATCTTAGTGACCCCCAGTCTGTTGATATTCAATGGCAGAGCTACTTTAAAAGCCTCGATGAGAATCCCCAAGACGTTAGGCGTGCATTTCATGCAGCGTCATGGCATCCTAACACAAACCGCCTTGTGGGGTATGCTAGCAAAGAAGAGAAGGCAGCAAAGGTTAAAGAAAAATCAACCGAAGCTACCTCTCCTGCACTATTGCATCGTAGTTTAGCAGCGATGCAGTTGGTAGACGCCTACCGTAATTATGGTCATATTGAGATACAATATGACCCCCTAGGGCTAAATAAACCTCAATACTTTTCTTCTCTTCATCCTGAGAATTATAACCTATCTGATGCTGATTTAGATCAAGAAGCACAGCTGGATGGCGCACTAGGAATGGAGCGTGCCACTTTACGTCAAGTTATAGGCACCTTACAGCAGACTTACGCTTCTCGGATTGGCTTTGAATTTATGCATATTGAAAGTGAGCAAGAACGTACTTGGATACAATCCAAAATTGAAGATGCAGGTGGTAATTTTGAGTTAACCCCTGAAGAAAAAAAGCAGGCTTTATTTGATTTGATTGAGGTGGAATCATTTGAAAGCTTTGCACATACTAAATTCCCCGGCACCAAGCGTTTTTCAGCAGAAGGTGGAGAGGCCTCACTATTAGCAGTAGAGGCAGTCATCCGACATGCTGTGCAACATGATGTGCGGGAAGTAATTCTCGGTATGGCACACCGTGGCCGTCTAAACACTTTAACTAAGGTCATGCGAAAGCCCTACCATGCAATGTTTTCGGAGTTCAAAGGAGAGCTGGCTTTTCCAGATAATATGGGCATGCCTGGAGACGTGAAATATCACTTAGGTATTTCGTCTGATGTGGAGGTGGAAGGCCACAAGGTGCATCTATCGCTTACACCTAATCCATCCCATCTGGAAGTTGTTAATTCTGTAGTGTTGGGCAAAGTACGAGCTAAGCAAGATAGACGCCATGATATAGATCGAAAGCAGGTCCTAGCCCTTCTAATTCATGGAGATGCAGCGTTTGCCGGCCAGGGCACTGTAGCTGAGTCCCTATACTTAAGCGGCTTGAAGGGCTATCATGTTGGAGGCACCATACATGTGGTGGTTAATAACCAGATTGGATTTACCACTGATGTGGTTGATGCACGTTCTTCGCGCTATTGTACAGATGTAGCTAAAGCAATTAGCGCACCAGTGCTACACGTTAGTGGAGAGGATATCGATGCTGTAATATTTGCCAGTCGGTTAGCGGCGGAATATCGGGCTATCTTCAAGAAAGACATAGTTCTAGATGTGGTGTGTTATCGTAAATATGGACATAATGAAGGCGATGAACCAATGTTTACTCAGCCCTTGATGTACCAATCTATTACTCAACACCTTACTCCCGATTACGTCTATGCACAAAAGTTGATAGCTGCAGGTGTGATTGTCGAAGAAGACTACAATGCATATAAGGCAAAGTTTAAAGAGCATTTGGAGAAGGAGTTTCAAATTGCCCAAAGCTATAAACCGCAACAAGCAGATTGGCTATCTGGGAATTGGTCTAGTATGCGTGATGCTCGTAATGAAAAGAGCAACGCAGTAACTGGCGTTCCATTGGAAACGTTGCGTAAGATTGGCCGCAAGCTGTGTGAAACGCCACCTAGCTTCAATATCAATATGAAAATAGCCAAGCAACTGCAGGGTAAGCTGGAAACTATTGAGACAAGGCAAAACCTAGAATGGGGCACCGGGGAGGCACTTGCCTACGGTAGCTTATTACTTGAAGGATATGCAGTACGTATGACTGGCCAAGACTGTGAGCGTGGTACTTTCTCACATCGCCATGCTGTATTGTGTGATCAGAAAACAGAAGATAAACATATTCCCCTGAATAATCTCGACCCAGCACAAAAAGCATTCTTGGAAATTCATAATAGTAATCTTTCCGAGTTCGCTGTTATGAGTTTTGAGTATGGTTATAGTATCGCTGATCCCAATACATTGACTATATGGGAAGCTCAGTTTGGTGATTTCGCCAATGGTGCCCAGGTGGTGATTGATCAATATATCTCCTCAGGTGAGGCAAAATGGTTGCGTATGAGCGGACTAGTGCTCTTGCTGCCACACGGGTACGAAGGCAACGGCCCAGAACACAGTTCTGCACGCCCGGAACGTTTCTTACAGCTTTGCGCTGATGATAATATGCAAGTAGTGAACTGCAGTACCCCCGCCTCTTTCTTCCATGTCTTACGTCGCCAGCTGCACCGTAACTTCCGTAAGCCTTTGATAGTGATGACACCCAAGTCATTGCTACGCCATAAGCTTGCAGTGTCTAAGCTTGAAGATATGGCCGAAGGTACCAGTTTCTTGCCAGTCATTAGGGAGCAGGACGCAGGTATTAAACCAGCTAAAGTCGGCAGAGTAGTATTATGTAGCGGCCGTGTTTATTATGACCTATTTGAGGCCCGAGGTGCGCGCCAGGATGTAGCTATCTTGCGTTTAGAACAATTGTATCCATTCCCCGCAGCAGAACTACAAGCAGAGCTTGCTAAATATAAAGAAGCTGAGATAGTATGGTGCCAAGAAGAACATGAAAATATGGGCGCTTACCACTTTGTTGAACGTCACATAGTTAAATTGTTGCGCCAAATGAATTATGGCAATACTGAGGTACGGTATGCGGGCCGAGCAGAATCTGCATCACCAGCAGTAGGCTATATGAAGTTGCATACCATTGAACTACAGAAATTCCTAGAGGAAGCGCTGGGAAAATAATAACAAAGTACAATAAAAAGAGGTATTTATGGCAGTAAAAGTTGTGGTCCCACCATTGGGAGATTCAGTAACCGAAGCGACAATAGCAAAATGGCATAAGAAGGTTGGCGATTCAGTACGTACCGACGAGCTGCTGGTGGAAATAGAAACAGATAAAGTTACACTTGAGGTCAATGCGCCAACAAATGGTGTGGTGATTGAGATTACAGCCCCTGATGGGGCAACAGTAGGCGTAGGCGCCCCCTTAGCTCAAATAGACGAAAAGGCAATAGCCTCGCCAGCCCCTAAAGCCACAACTGCTCCAGCCGCTAAACCTGCTCCTACTATCACTGCTGTGGCTTCACCAGCTGCAACTAAAATTGCTGCAGAAAATAAGGTTGATACCACAAGCGTTGCAGGCAGTGGCAAAGATGGGCGTGTGACCAAGGAAGATGTTTTAAATGTAGTAGCAGGAAGCACTGCTAGCGTGTCATCTAAACCTCTTGAAGAAAGAGTACGCATGAGCAAACTGCGTCAGACTATTGCACGCCGCCTTAAGGAGTCGCAAAACACTGCCGCTATTCTTACTACTTTCAATGAAGTAGATATGCATGAAGTGATGCGTATACGTAAAGATTACCAAGATCGTTTTGTGGAAAAATATGGGCTTAAGCTTGGATTCATGAGCTTCTTTATCAAGGCCGCCGTTGCAGCTTTAAAGGGGCTACCTGCAGTAAATGCAGAAATTGCAGGTGATGAGATTATCTATAAAAACCATTATGACATTGGCGTTGCAGTGGGTACTGAGCAGGGGCTAGTCGTTCCAGTACTACGTAATGCTGATCAACTGTCATTTGCGGAAGTCGAAAAGGGCATAGCAGATTTTGGTAAACGTGCGCGTGAGGGCAAAATCTCCATGGCAGAGATGAGTGGTGGTACATTCAGCATTACTAATGGTGGAACCTATGGCTCTTTACTCTCCACCCCAATTATCAACCCGCCACAATCTGGCATATTGGGTATGCATAATATTGTGCAACGTCCCGTAGCTATTAATGGCCAGGTTGTAATCAGGCCTATGATGTATATTGCCTTGTCTTATGATCACCGTATCATTGATGGCAAAGAAGCTGTAACATTCTTAGTGATGATTAAGGAGATGATAGAAAACCCTGAGAAAATGCTATTTGGTTTGTAGGATAAAGTGACCAGTCAAGATTTAAAGCAAGTTGCACTGAATAAAGCTTTAGCTATATCTATTTTTGTAGCTATAGCCTTGCCTGCTTTAACGTGGTGGGCTGTGCAGGATTACGAGTGGGTAAAAACCTGGGATTTTTGGAAGTGGGAGCTATCCCTTCCTATTGCTGCAGCTGCTTGCGTTTTCTTGATGTGGAGATGGATAAGCTACTGCCGATCCTGCAAGTGCTTTTGGTGTTTTAGGCCAATTGGTGAAATTCAGGTGTCAGAAGGAGTGGTGACAGCACCACTTAGAGTAGGTAATAAAATATTTAGGCGCTATCGTACTGCTATAGAGTGGGAGTGTAACGAGTGCCATATGCGTAAATTATTCCGTAAAACTAAGATTATACAAGAGGAGGTCCAAGATGGCTCAATTTGATGTGGTGGTGATTGGTGGTGGCCCGGCTGGCTATGTGGCAGCAATTAAGGCAGCTCAGCTAGGTATGAAAGTGGCATGCATAGAAAAGCGAAGCACCTTAGGGGGCACCTGTTTAAACGTAGGGTGCATTCCCTCAAAAGCTCTACTATACTCCGCACAAAAATATGCAGACACTAGGCTGCACTTAGAAGAGCATGGCGTGATGGTTAGCGGAGTGAAGCTAGCTTTAGATAAGATGATGGCACGAAAAGAAAAGGTAGTAAATGACCTATGCCGTGGCATCGAAGGATTAATGAAGAAAAACAAAATAGAATATCTAGTGGGTAACGGCCATTTACTGGGTGATAACAAGGTGCAAGTAGATTCACCTACAAACGAAAGCCAGGTAATTACAGCCCACCATATTATCATCGCCACTGGCTCGGAAGTGACTCCCCTGCCCGGCATAGAAATTGATGAGCAACGCATTGTCTCTTCTACCGGCGCTTTATCTTTAAGTAAAGTACCGAATAAAATGATAGTAATTGGCGGTGGTGTGATCGGCCTAGAATTAGGACAGGTGTGGTCAAATTTAGGTGCTGAAGTAACAGTGATAGAGTATGCAGATCGCCTTATTTCTACTATGGACCAGGATCTCTCTAATGAGATACGTAAAATTATGGAAAAAGAAGGAGTGCGCTTCAAGCTTTCTGCTAAAGTGCTCAGCGCCAAAGCAGGAGCTAAATCCGTGGCTTTAGAAGTGCGAGACTTAGCAAGCGGTAACAAAGAAAGCCTAACTACAGATGTAGTACTAGTTGCAGTTGGTCGTCGTCCCTATACCCAAGGTTTAGGCTTGGAGAAAGTAGGAATTACCTTAGATGAGCGTGGGCGTATCCCGGTTAATTCCCAGTTTGTAACATCGGCACCTAATGTATATGCTGTAGGAGATGTCATAGCTGGCCCAATGCTAGCTCACAAGGCGGAGGAAGAAGGCATTGCTGTAGTTGAGCTAATAGCAGGACAACATCCCCATGTTAATTATGATACCATAGCAGGGGTGGTATATACCTATCCCGAGATTGCAGGAGTGGGCAAAACAGAGCAGGAGCTTAAAACAGCAGGTATCGAGTACCGCATAGGCAAGTTCCCATTTTTGGCCAATAGCCGCGCCAAGGCTACGGGCGAAACTGCAGGCTTTGTGAAAATCTTAACTGA
>JANPII010000161.1:0-5743 GCA_031424915.1 Pseudomonadota bacterium | reverse complement strand
TAAAGGCCATAATATAGATGTATATGAAATATTAGGAATGGCTTATGGGGTTAATACCAAATTTAGGAAATAAATGAGTATTTGAAGCAAGAATCTTTGAGGAATTTTGGTATATTATTTTGAGACCCCTGTATTGGACATACTGGCGCGAAAATGGTATGACAAAATTACCAAAAAGGCGCCGCTTCAAATACTCATTTATTTCCTAAACTTGGTATAAGTCCCCATGTACAAACTGAGCCACGTAGTCATCACCTGGATTAGACAAAGACTGAGCGTCGCCTTGCCAGATAATATTACCATCGCGTAGCATAGCTACTCGATTAGCAATTTTATATACACAGCGCATATCGTGGGTAATAGTGAGGGCAGTAGCTTTTAGCTGCTTTGTTAACTTAGCAATGAGTTCGCTGATCATGCTAGCAGAAATAGGGTCAAGGCCAGCTGTTGGTTCATCGAAAAAAATCAATTTAGGGGTAGCAACAATAGCACGGGCAAGGGCAACTCGCTTCTGCATCCCCCCTGATAGCTCAGCTGGGTGGCGATTAATTATATCTGGCTTCAAGCCTACTAAAGCCAGTTTTTCTGCCGCTATATCTACAGCTTGGTTTTTGGTTATTGTACGGCGCTGCAATAAAGCAAAGCATATATTTTCCCATACCGGCAAACTGTCAAATAAAGCGCCACCTTGAAAAAGCATGCCAAATTGTTCTATAAAGTCAGCTTCTCTTATCATTGGAGTTTGGCTACAGTTTCTACCGTCAAATAATATTGAGCCACTATCGCTTTTAATTAAGCCCAAAATACACTTAAGTAATATGGACTTGCCACTACCTGAGGCTCCAATAATAGCTAATGATTCGCCTCTATTTAAAGACAAATCTAAGTTGGATAATACCTGGTTATCCCCAAATGCCTTACATAGGCCTGTTACTTCTATTAATGCACTCATTTTACAAAGAATAATCCCGTAATAATATAGTTAAAGATTAAGATCATAATTGAGGAAGTGACTACCGCAGTGGTAGCTGCAATGCCTACTCCTTGCGCCCCTCCGCGTGAGTAATAACCATTATAACAACCAATTGTAGTGACGATAAAGCCAAATACTGAGGCTTTCACAAGTCCAGAAATTACATCGGTAACCTCTAAGAAATCAAAGGTGTTATGTAAATAGCTATAAGGAGAAAACCCCAGGCGATAAGTACTGACAAGGTATCCGCCAAAGACACCTATAATATCTGCTATCATAACTAAAAGCGGCAATGTTAAGACACCAGCAATAACTCTTGGTACTACCAAGTAGCGCATAGGGTCTGTGCCTAAGGTGTATAATGCGTCGATCTGCTCTGTTACCCGCATAGTACCAATTTCTGCAGCTATGCTTGCTGATACTCTGCCTGCAAGCATCAAGCCTGCCAATACTGGCCCTAGCTCACGGGTTATAGATAACACTACCACTGAAGCTACCGAATTTTCAGCATTAAAACGAGAAAAGCCAGTATAGGTTTGAAGTGCAAGTACCGCCCCTGTAAAAATTGCAGTTAGGCCTATCACTGGCAGGGAATAATATCCTATTTCTAATATTTGCTGCCCAATCATACGTCCATAATATGGTGGCAAAAGGGAACGAAAAACGCTGGCAATGAAGATACCAAGACGCCCAAGCGCCTTGTTAAACTCAAGACACATCCTACCAATTGTTCTTATAGCCTGTATAAACATACTGCTTATTTTTAAGTCAACATTGATTATATACTCGCATTTTAGGCAGCCAAGAGCAAGGGTAAAGTATTTGATGATCTTAAACTTAATGTTGCTTTATTTGTTGTGAGGTGTTGCTGCAAAGTATCTTTAATTTTCTTGGTCTCAGCACTTGAAACATCTATGAGTAACCCCTATATAGGGAGCTGAGGATAACATTAACTTAATTACGAGGTGAACATGACAAAGATTAGACCGTTACACGACCGTGTCCTGGTAGAACGCATGGAGAGTGAAAATAAAACTGCTTCTGGTATTATTATTCCAGATACTGCACAAGAAAAGCCCGTTCAAGGCAAAATAGTAGCCACCGGCAAAGGTCTCATTGACGAAAGTGGAAAGGTTAGACCGCTAGATGTAAAAGCTGGTGATATCGTGTTGTTCGCAAAGTGGGGTGGTACAGAAATTAAGGTTGATGGCAAAGAATATTTGATTATGAAAGAATCCGATATCTTAGCTGTACTTGAAGGCACAGCCTAGCTAGATAAGGCTACAAGATTAATAATTATAGGAGAAATACTATGCCAAAAATTATAATTGAAGGTGGCGATGCTCGCCAAAAAATTAGAAAAGGAATGAATTTGGTAAGCAGAGTTGTCGGAGTAACCGCTGGTCCTCATGGCCGTAATGTTGTTATCGAATCTAAATACGGCCCTCCTCGTACTACCAAAGATGGTGTTACTGTAGCAAAAGAAATAGGTGCTCAGGATCCGTTCGAAAATATTGGGGCACAACTTGTAAAAACCGCAGCAACCAAAACTAATGACGTCGCTGGAGACGGTACTACTGCCACTGCTATCTTGGTAGGTGCAATTGCTGATCGTGGGATGAAGGTTGTAACAGCGGGTATGAATCCTCAGGATGTACAACGCGGTATTGATATTGGTGTGAAACATATCCTTGAAGAAATTGATAGAGTGTCTAAGCCTATTTCTTCTTTCGAAGAGATGGAGCAGATTGCTACTGTTTCTGCCAATGGAGATGTAGAAGTAGGACGTAAGCTGGCTGAGGCCTATGAAAAAGTGGGTAAAGATGGAGTGGTAACAGTTGAAGAAGCTAAAACTACATCTACCACATGCGAAGTAAAAACTGTCCAAGGCATGAACTTCGACCGTGGCTACTTATCGCCATATTTTGTTACTGATCCAGAGAAAATGCTATGTGAGATGGAAGATGCTCGTATTCTTATAGTGGAGAAAAAGGTAAGCAACCTACAGCAAATTTTACCAATACTAGAGTCAGTAGTGCAAACTGGTAAGCCTCTTTTGATTATCGCTGAAGATATTGAAGGCGAAGCATTAGCCACATTGATTCTAAACAAATTGCGTGGCGGCCTGAAAGCTGCAGCGGTTAAAGCTCCGGGTTTTGGAGATCGCCGCAAAGCTATGTTGCAAGACATTGCTTTAGTCACAGGTGGTATGGTAGTAAGCGAAGACCTTGGTCATAAGCTAGAAAACGTAAATGTTAGCCATCTTGGACGTGCTAAGAGAGTTATAATTACTAAGGATGAAACTACCATAGTTGATGGTGCAGGAGAAGAGGTTCATGTTAACGCACGTGCGGCTGAAATTCGTAGTCAAATTGAGGAGACAACCTCAGAATATGATAAAGAAAAGTTACAAGAGCGCTTAGCAAAGCTTACTGGAGGCATTGCAGTAATTTACGTAGGTGGTGAAACTGAAGTAAGAGTTAAAGAACTAAAAGACCGGGTAGATGACGCATCTCATGCCACAAAAGCAGCAATTGCCGAAGGTATAGTGCCGGGGGGTGGTTGTGCTCTACTTTATGCAGCGCGTGTGCTATCTGACATTAAAGGTGCTAATGAGTCAGAGCAGGCTGGTATATCTCTTATACAAAGTGCGGTATCACAACCGTGTCGCCGTATTCTGGATAACGCTGGTCTTGATAGTAGCTTAATTATCGCTAAATTACTAGAAAAAGCCGATAATAATACTATCTATGATGCGCGTGCTAACCAGTATGTAAATGCATATAAAGCTGGTATTATTGATCCTACCAAGGTGGTGCGTACTGCCCTAAAAAGTGCTGCGTCAGTGGCTTCTGTGCTTATTACTACTGAAGCTATAATAGTAGATGAGCCTGAGAACGACAATAAGTCTGGTGCTGGCGCTATGGGCGGTGGTATGGGCGGAATGGGTGGAATGGGCGATATGGGCTTCTAACCACTTAACTTTACCAAAAAGCACCGCGGGGGGTTATAAACTCTTCCGCGGTGTTTTATTTTGTACGCCTAGGAATTGATATTTTTATATATTTCCTATTGCAAAGCATGGAAGAAATTGATAAAGGTGGTATTTGAATATAAACTAAAGAGGTGAACATGTTACAAAGATTTGCGCGCAGTATAATAGCTAGTGCTTTAATATTAGGCCTAAGCGGATGTTTTCCCGCAGCAGTAGTGACAACCGCTAAGGTTGGCACCACCATAGCGGAAGAACGTACCGCTGGTAGCGTGGTTGATGATGCTGTAATTACTAGCACAATAAAGCAGCGATATGCCGAACACGACTTAAAGCACTTGCTTATGAAGATTAGCGTAGATACCACAGAAGGGCGAGTATTGCTAACAGGTAGCCTCGATACACATGATCAAGTAATGCAGGCTGTAAAACTTGCTTGGAGTGTAGAGGGAGTAAAGGAAGTTTTAAATGAGCTAGAAGTGGCCAATAAAACCCTGCAAGCACGTGCGAATGATAGATGGATTGCAACCCAAATCCGCACGAAAATTTTATTTGATCGTGATGTTCGCTCTGTAAATTATACGGTCGATGTAAATAATGGCGTTGTCTTCTTAGTAGGTATCGCCCAGAACCAGCAAGAGTTGAACGAGGTTATTAATACTGCACGCAAAGTTCGTGGGGTGAAGAAAGTAGTCAGCCATGTAGCTTTAAAAAATGATCCACGCCGCGTTGAGTAATCTTCTGCTATGATATTATCATTTGAGACATGCTGTGCTGCATGTTCGGTTGCTTTATCTGATAATAAAGGAGTAATTGCTTATAAAGTAGAGGCTACCCCCCACCGGCAAGCTAGCCTTTTGCTTGAGCTTGCGGATATGGCGCTAAGAGAGCAGGGGGTAGGATACAAGGATTTAAAACTACTAGCAGTAAGTAAAGGTCCCGGCAGTTTTACCGGGATTCGCATTGGTCTAGCAGCCGCGTATGGTATTCATCTGGCAACTAATATACCCATAGTTGGTATATCTACTTTAGAAGCTATGGCACAAGAGGCTGAACAGTATCCAGCTTTAATAACTCTGGCAGCAGGGCGCCTGCAATATTATGTACAAGAATGGAATGGCCCCGAAAGCTCCCAAGGCGAGCCTTTATTATGGGATGAGTCATATCTCAGAAGATATAAAGGGAGGATTGTAGGAAATTATGCTGGTGCTGCTTTGCAAATAATGCCAAATGCGCGTCAGGTAGCGCAGTGCGCTAGGCGTGTTAAAGTGCAAGGACTGCCTATGCCGCTTTATATTCGAGATCATGATGCAAAGCCTGTATCAAGTATATAGTTGTTTCCTAAGCTTGGTATTATATCTCTGAATTGTATACTTCAAATAAAGGGAGGCAAGGTACCTGAGCAATCGGATCATACTGCACATATTCAATATATAAATATAGCTCATTAATAAACCAACCATTCATTGGCTCAGCCTCATAATACATACCATCATCTATTAGGTTGCTGGGAAATTCTGTACTATCGACTATAGGATTAACATCTTGTACTGTTTGGGCAGAGCAGTTTGATGTTGAATTTGTTATATCAGTGTCCACAGAAGGATTTTCTAAAGAGTTCAACATTTACACCTCATTGATTGTTAGTGCGCCACTATAACCTCTTAGCCAACACCTTTTGTAATGTTATCATTATATATTGCGAATGCAAGTATGGCTTTGAATATAGCAAAATACATCTTTAACTTTTAGTAAAAATATTACGTAAGTGACTTGCG
>JANPII010000160.1:0-7152 GCA_031424915.1 Pseudomonadota bacterium | reverse complement strand
GTTTAAAGCAAGACCAGAAGCAATTGCAGCAGACAAGGTGCATCCAGTGCCGTGGGTATTATGAGTGTTGATTCTAGGACTATGGAGCCATTGCTGATGCCCTTGATTGTCCAGATAAAAGTCACTTGATGTCTCTCCTTCTAAGTGTCCCCCTTTTAGTAGTACTGCTTTAGCTCCAAGAGATAATAAATTATGAGCTACTTTAGGCATATCTTCTAAGGTTGTAGCATTCAGGCCAGTAAGCTGCCGTGCTTCAGGCAAGTTAGGAGTTAAGATAAAGGCAAGTGGTAATAATTTAGTCTTGAGAGTATCTATGGCACTCGGCAGCAACAAAGAGTCCCCGCTTTTAGCCACCATCACTGGGTCTAGTATAATAGGGATGCCTGTAGCACGTTGCTGTAGAAAAGTAGCTACTACTTCTATAATCTCGCTTTTAAATAGCATACCTATCTTGATACTATCAGGCACTATATCGTCAAATATTGCTTCAAGCTGCTCTGCTATAGCCTGAGGAGGTAATTCATAACAACTCCTCACCCCGCAGGTATTTTGCACCGGTAATGCAGTAAGCACGCTCATGCCATAGCAGCCAAAGGCTGAAAATGTCTTGAGATCAGCTTGAATACCAGCCCCACCTGATGAGTCAAAGCCGGCGATAGTTAAAACTTTATACTTCATCATAACTCTCCAAAATGGGAAAATGGCTTCAGGGTCAAGGTATTTTGCACTCCTGTTGTGCTTATGCGAGCAACCTTTAGTAAGGGATAACCAAACAAATTGAAGAACTCAGCAGCAACAGCGGTATATTCATTAGAATCTATAGTCACTAGTAAGCCATAATCCTCTCCTCCTGTGAGTTGCACTTGAAGAGGTTCTAGTTCTAATACTTTGCATGCATCAAGAAAATCTTGCGCTACTGGCAACTGTTCTGTCTCTATTTTCGCTTCCACTTTTGAAGCTTGGCATAATCTTTGTAAGTCAATAAACAAGCCGTCAGAAATGTCCATCATGCTTGTTACGGATGCTTTTGCACCAAACCATAAGCCTTCTTGTATCCTGGCCTTAGGCCTCATAAGCGCTTCTTTAAAAGCTTCCAGGCCAGGAGTGCTACGCTCAAGCGCCTGCAGACCAACATGTGCATAGCCTAATTTGCCAGCAATGCATACAATATTCCCTACTCGAGCAGTACTACGGAGCTTAATGTTAGACTTCTGTGCTATTCCTATTGCTGTTACGCTAATACATAATCCATTTTCTGATTTGGTGGTATCACCCCCAATTAAAGTAACATCACAGGTTTTACAGTGTTGCGCAAAGCTTGCCAAAAATTTATCTATGTTATTATCTTGGGGTATGGCTAGCCCTAAAAGTACATAGCGAGGCACCGCTCCCATTACAGCTATATCACTTAAATTAACGTGTAATGCTTTATGAGCCAGACTTTCATCATCAAAATATTGATGCCTGAAGTGTACTCCCTCCAGTAATAAGTCTTTGCTAATGACATAACTTTCGGTATCAGATAAAGGCAATACTGCAGCATCATCGCCAATACCACCTAATGCAGGAAATTGCTGTTTGAAGAAATCTATAATACGGGCTTCACTAAGCATTTCGTCCTTGACCATTTCTATTAATATCAACACCGTCTAGTACATTTCTTAAGTTTAGAGCAGCTCTATATGGATCTTTGGCATCATGAATCGCACCGATAACAGCAATGCCTTGGGCTCCGGCTTCTATGATATCTCTGACATTATGTAGCTTTATACCGCCGATAGCGGTAACGGGATGGCGGGAATTTAATATGGTTTGTTTTAAGCCCTCTATTCCCCAGATTTTTTTGCACTCAGGTTTAGTTTTGCTCGGAAACACGGCGCTTGCCGTTACATAATTTATCGTACTTAATCTATTGCTATGCTCTAGTTCTTCTAAGCTCTCTATAGAAAGACCAATGATCTTATTTGGTCCTAAAATTTTTCTTGCCTCATCGGGATGCATGTCTTGTTGGCCTATGTGTACTCCGCCTGCATCTATTTCTGCTGCTAGCTCTATAAAGTCATTTATAATCAATGGGACGCCAAATGGGCGCAAGATTTTCTGCAGCTCCTGGGCGCGTGCTTTGACTTCCGCTAAATTTGTAGATTTCTCACGTATTTGTACCATAGTCACCCCTCCCCGTACTGCATGTTCTATAAGGCTTTTATATTGCGATATAGGATGAGAGGTCATGTTAGTAACCAAACAAAGTTTAAGCACGTTTTTCATAAAATATTCTCCATGTAATTATAGCTATTATTATCAACACCACTGCAATGTTGGTGATGCTATGATAATATTCAAAAATAAGAATGGTGCAGGCCAATAGCAAAGTAGAGCAGCATTTACCAACAGCATAAGCAGTAGAAATACTTCTATACCGTATTTTAGTGGTAAATAACCCTTGGGTCCAAGCATGGAAGGGTGCCATAAATGCCGCTGTTAGAGTTGCAAAAATGGCTTTGGCAAGAATAATTGCCCATACCGCCTTGGTTTCAACTAAAGTAAGGGCGGGGTAGGCCATAAATACTGTGGTAAGTGCTGCCCCACTCATGACTTTTTGAATGCCAATTTGATCTGCTAAAATGCCAAATGCTACTAAAAGCAGCATATAGAGAAACAAGAGTGAAGTATTAATCAGCATGATTTGCGTCATATTTATATTTGTAGCCAGTGGTAAGAGTGCATTGAAAATACGCGTTGGTAATCCATAGAGCATGCCAAAAAAGAGCGAGGCTATAACGATGGAAACAAACCTATACCAAAAATTGGCACACTCTTTGTCAGCAAAGTTATTGCGTATTTTTAAATACTCTGGGGTTTCCTTGATTCTTTTTCTTATAGAGTATGTAAATATAGCTAGTAAAAAGCTTATTGCATAAGCGAGCCTAAAATATTGGGGTCCTAGTATGTGTATTAAAGTCGCAATTATGCTTGCTGCAATAATACCAGCAACAGTGAGGGCACAGTATAGCCCACTAATTACACCATATTTTCTACAATTAGGCTCGTGTTCAAAGCAATAAATGGCGCCTCCATTATATTCTCCTCCTAAGAAGAAGCTTTGTAACAGTCTGCATGATGCAAAAAGCAAAGTGGCCATTAATCCTATATGCTGGTAGGTTGGCAAGATACTAATGGTAAAAGTAATTACTGATGTGCCCAGCATGGAATAGTACATGGCTTTTTTGCGACCCCTAATGTCTCCCATTTTGCCATAAAAACGTGCTCCCATTACTTGGCATAGACTGGCGAAAAACTCAAATAAGAAGTAATAAAAATAAGCCGACAGCTTAGAAAGTTGCGGCAGAAAAACTTCTACCAATACCGGTGCCATATAGCCATACAACGCTATATCGTAATATTCGATACTAGAGCCTAGCATTGCTGGTAAGTAGGTTTTATTGAAGTATTTTTTCATACTATCTTCCTCGTATTTTGCAAAAGGAGATAGCAAAGCAGAAGCAACCGGCACTATAGTGCTTTTGCTTCACACTCCCTCCGCAGGCATTAACCAGAGCAGGTTTTAAGGGACTATCTCAGCCTTACGCTTTTTGCGTAAAGCACCCCCGGTGACTTAAGGCGTACTGTAGTTTAAATAAGAGAAATGTCAATGAAAATGCACATGCAAGGTGAGGATTAGGTAGCTTACTGCCTTCTCGTGCTAATTTACCCAATAATACCAAATTTAGGAAATAACTATGCATTTGAAGCCTTTTTGGTAATTTTACCATTTTCGCGTAAGTATTTGAATGCAGGCGTCTCAAATGATATGCCAAAATTCCACAAAAATTCTTGCTGTGCGCTTATTTCCTAGACTGGGTATTACACGCAATTACTCAATTAATATACAATATAGTTGATGACAACTCTACTGCACTTTCTAAGTATAATCATTGCCTTATTCATAGTTTGAGTTTATTAAGGCTCTTTCAACTCCACATCAGGCTCTAGAGAAATAATTAGACTTTTTTTCTAATTGTTATTTTAACCAAGTTATGCTACAATAATAGAGATGATTAACCCCAATTAAGACAGTCCTAGCTTATGATATAAATTCAGCAGGGCAATTATGGTCAATATTGGTTTTGCTAATGTTAAATGAGATAAGAAGCTATGAAATCAATGGAACTTTCTGCGAAATTAAATGCTGAGCTTCACAAGGAAAATAAGGATTTTCCGAAATGCTATAATTTGGTAAAAGAATTATACAATTGGCATACTCAAGAGGATTATGGAGATGAGGGCATAAATGGCTTACCGTCTTTTGATAAGCAGATTTCATTGGACTTATTAAAGCTGGTGGATATAACAAATTTTAATGATACAGCAGATGGGACTGAAGAGAGCATAAAGAAGAAAGTAACTGATTTCATCAGGAGAAAAATATTTCTCGTTGTGCATCCTGATAAAGTTGAAGCAGGAGAAATAAATAAGGCTAAAGAAATATTTCAATACTACAGTAATTTACTGGATACGCCTCACCTAGAGGGTAAGTTTTCTCGTCTTCCTGGGCTGGTTAGGGAAAGAAAGAAAAGGCTCACGCAATTAATCCAGGAGGAGACTCTTAAAGAAATTAATTTTATTGTACGCAACAATAAAGTGGAAGACTTAAAGTCTTTGTTAGAAAGCCCTGATAAAACATCAGTATTAAAAAGTAATGAGCAAAGCGCAATCAAAAACGCTTTGAAGTTTGGTTCTTTAGACGTCTTGAGAGAGTTGCTTAAATGGCAAGTTAAGGATCTTGATGACATGAATAAAGCCAAGAAGCAAACTTATGGGGTTACTGTGGTAAGTATCTTAAGTTTGTTAGCAGGTCCTGAAAGTGTAATATCAACAGAGCAACATGATTTGTTGGGTCATTTGTATAGTCGTAATGCTATCGGGGCTATTGATAACGCTAACCAAGAATTGGTATTGAATGCTTTAATTAAATTAAGTGCTACTGCTCAAAATGACGATCTAGCCATAAAGATCATTCAGGGCCTTATTAAACATGTAAAGAATGAAGGGCTGCGTCTCCTTATAGATACCGTATTGCAGTTTTGTAAAAAACAGGAGTTCAAAAAAGATACTGCAGAAAATAAAGTAGGCGACATTTTGGGGTCTTTAAAGAAGAAAATGCGCACTCCACAAGAGTGGAATATATTGCTGATGTCAGCTGCACGCCTCAATATTTGTTCTCCATTTCAATCCATGCACAATAGTACACCTGAAGTGTGGGCAGATTTGATTGCCGAGGCTTTGAAGTATGATAGCCGTGATGTCATTCAATATTTATTGGATGAGAGAAGCAAATGGAAAGTAAAAGGGACATATGATGAGGTAGCTGCAAGCCATAAAATGGAATTACAAGCTATAGAGCATGGCGCTATTGATACCCTGTGTTTTTTAATAAATCCTAAGAAGCCTCAAGGTGTAACACTGCAAGATGTAGTGGACAAAATAAAACAATATAGGGGAAATATTAGCTCTGAAGGTAACGTTAAGGATTATAGATTTGGTTTTCTCCTGGGTTTAATGAATTTAGGTAAATATCAGCAGTTTAAGCAATGCTATACGCTTCTTGCGCTTGATCCTACTAAAGAAGACATAAATCGGCGCAGTCAATTATTGCAAAAGATGTGTATGATAATACCAAATACATTAGAAGAAGATAGCTATAAGGAAGTGTTTACCCAGCTTCTGGGGTCTGAAAATCCAGATGAACAAAATGTTAGTATAGAGATCGCTACTGCAACTGAGGGGGGCACTAGCAATAACGCTCTGCATTATGCATGCATGCACTCTAACATTGTCGCTATAAAATTGCTGATGCAATTAGAAGGGGCCCAACAATTTCAGGCCAGGAATAGCAAGAAGTTATCGCCTTTGTTATGCGCGCTGAACAATCCTAATATTAGTATGTCGGATAAAATCAAAATAGTGAGTATTTTTACTCAAGCAGGTTACAAACTCCAAGCAGACGAAAATCTAGCTTTTATAAATACCATTGATATACAGCCACACGAGAAAGAGCTGAAATTTCCTACTGGTATACTAACGCAGCTAGTGCAAATTGCTAAGAGTCAGCCAGATCTGGTTTCTTATTCTAAGCATCCTAAATGCTGTTTACTAAGCATGATCATGTATCGTAATGGCCCGAATTCTCAAGAAGTCTTTCATACCATTCAACAGATTATTTCTAAAGATACTCAGCCTACTCACTTTTTTACCAAAATGCTAAGTAGATGCTCCAGGCTTGCGCATGCAAACTATATAGCAATATGCAAAGAGAATGGGTGGCAGTTGGTTGAGCAAACTGGCGGGTGGGCTAGAATGCATACTGCAAAATTTGAAGGCAACCATCCAAGAAGGCTGGGGCCAGGAAAAGAACAAACGAAAATTCCCCCACTGGTAATAGAGAAAGAAGAGATAAGGATAGACGTAAAAAAGCCTGAGAGTACAGAGCCGTTCCATGTGGTTGAGATTAAAAAAGACTCGACAAGCCACCCAGTGCTGCGATATGTGGGTATTACGCTTGCATGGGCCACAGTTGGTGGAGCAGGTAGTGTAGGTATTTTTTATGCAGCTCAGAGTTTTATTAGCGTGAATACGATTCCTCTTGTTCTAGAGCTATTAGGACCGCAATATGCTGCTATACCCCAACTTATGGCTCAATCCTTCATTGCAACTCTGGCTAGTGCTAGCTTATGTGCGCTTATATCTTCTTCCTCATTGGGGCTCAAGGCTTACCAAGATGCAGGCTATGAGCCAATTAACAAAGAGCTGATCTTAAAGCAGGGGGCCATTAATTTTTTAATTGCATTTGGCTGCAGCGCCATTGGCAATTTTGGGGCCTTCACTCTTACCTACTGTATATTGTTAGACACAACAGGGGCAATTTTAGCGCAATGTTCTATAACCTTTGCGTCAAGCTTAGCAGTGTATCCTCTGGCGGCGTGGTTAGATGAGAAAATATCCCAGCAAAGTGACAACTCTGTGCAGAAAGATGCTTGACAGCTAAACCAAACTTCTATATAAGACTCTTGGTCTGAAGCTTTAAAATCTTAATTAATAGGTATAAGTAGTGACTAAGAGACTTAATTGCAAATTTGGCTTAAGCCGTCGTAT
>JANPII010000159.1:0-11711 GCA_031424915.1 Pseudomonadota bacterium | reverse complement strand
TCCATTTTACTGCAGGCAGGTGTTGTAGTCGCTCAATATTTATCAGTGTCCAATCAGGCTTGCCTGCTTTAAAGCTCAGCAAGAAGCGTTTATCATTATCTGTCAGGCTCAAGTGTATAGCTATATAGATTATGCTGGGTTTCCTCCAAGTCAGTGTATGTAAAGGGTAGGATGGTCATACCTCTGAACTGGCTAGCAAATGTGTCGCTTTGGTCCCGCCAATTGGGGTTTAATACCTCATGAATTGGCCTAGGGTGACTCAACAGCGCAGCAATAAAGCCTTGTTTTACTATGGTAGTGATGCCCTCATGGCTTAACAGGTAATGGACATCAAGTAAATCGCGAGGATGTTGTCGATCAAGTGCAGCACAAATTTTACCGTCAAATAGTTCGCCATGCGAGATAACAAGCATTTCAGAGAACTGATTAAATTATTCTTGCACTGCTTCGGATAGCATCATCAACCTTGGTGGTAATATACTGCCGCGCATTACAGTATTAATCTCGATTTTAACCTCAATGACCCCAACACGGCAAGTCAGTCTTCTCTCTTGTTTGTCTTGCTGTGCTGAACCTACTAAATTGAACCCCAGGCACAACTTAAGCTAGCGATTTTTTCAGATTCGTGATAGTTGCTGTGATATTAGCAAGCGCTGTAGTCCTGTTATCCAAAGGCAGATAGGTCAGATCTATATCCACTGACAGCCGTGGCATCGGCCGCTCAAACATATTGATAGCTGTACCACCTTTAAGTGCCAAGTTTTGTTCCTGAGCAACATATGGCAAGATGCGTAACAATAACTCTACTTGTGCTCTATAATGGTTGTTCATCATAGCTTTGCCAACTCCCTCGGTATAGTTATATCATGGCTTTTAATGTATATTCCACCTTTGACTATACTGCGGGGGCCATGACCAAGATTGATTGCGCTTTTGTCTATATGTTTAAGCCAGGCATGTCCAGCCTTTTCTGCCATATAGAAAAATAGCCGCTTTACTTTGATTGAAGAGCATTGCATTAACAGTTGCTGTAAGAGCTGAGGCCGCATACTAGCTAACCCCTCCATTATTTGGTAGCATTCCACTAAATCCAGCTGGTCTGGTGCTAAATAGAGACACTCTAATATGGCTCGTTCTCTTCCTGAGATTAAGATATTGAAAATGTTGTTACCGTGAGGAACGAGCCCTATGCTTTGCGGTATAAAATTACTACAATGTATTCCCAGCGGGCTGCCCCAATCATGGGCACGGAACCACTTAGGTACAGCTGCTTTAGCCGGTGCAAATAAGTGTAATTTTTCTATTCCAAGCCTCAGATAATGAGCATGACCTTGCAAAGCCAGGGCAGTCTGACCTCCGGAATGTATATCCAGGTTAAGCTGCTTTTGTATGGCGTATATAGCGCCGTCCAGCTCAACCCGTTCTCCATATCTAACAAATGCGCCATTATCTAGCGGTACTAACCAATTATTTTCTTTGTAGCTAAGGCGTAATTGCTTGGAAACACCAATGCTTTCAAGCCATGAAGAAGTGGCCACTGTACCAACCGGCCATTGCTCGAATAAGTTCTTTAATTTTTTCTCATTTGGTAAAGCCATACTTTACCTATACTACCTTTTTTAAAGTAAATCAAGCGCTTGCTTTTACTGGACTACCGCGGCCACTGACGTGGCCTCGTAGTTAGGATTTTATGCACTTTATACCAAGTCTAAGCCAAAATTGGCATTTTGAGAGGTCAGCTCATAAACACAGAGCCAGGACCAAAATGCACCTTCACAGCAAGACGGAGTATAACATAATAAAAAAACCTATGCCCGAGGTAAAGCTTGTAGCTAGCGACCCAGTTCGCCACATAACGAGGCTAGATACCAGCAAAGTAAGAGTACTAACTGTCATTGTCATATATTCAGTAGACGGTATTTCTTCAAAAGCAATGGAATATATGATTTCGCCAGTTATCATGCAAATTGTATAATCCAAAAACTTATTCACTCTAGTCATTTGGCTTATCTTTCTTATATTATGAAATAAAGACGGTGAGACGCGAATCAAAAATGCTATAACACTGGCAACTAGTATTATTGACCACATATCCTTTCCTCCATTGTTAAAATCAGAAATGATGTAAACAGCCAGACAATTATAAGTAGATGCTTACCAACCAATGGACTTAAGAAGAGTGACATTATTAACCCTAGAAGGGTAGCTATCAAAATCGTCCGCTCTCCTTTACGTTTTATAGTTAAGCACACAAAGTGGACAGGCAGAACTATACGGGCCAAAGCGCTAAGAAATGGCTGGTAATCGGCTGCCATTGTCCAAGTTAAATATCCGAGTATTGTGGCCAAAGTAGCGGTGATGTAACAAGGAACAGCAAGTCCAAGATAAAAGCTCCATGGATCTTTTATATTCCTGTGGCTGTTACATACCATGTATATGCTGCTAGTAATAAGATGCAATGCTGGAAGAGAGCGTATATTGAGCTTGGGCCACAGTGGTACTAGCGCCGCAGACATCAGTAGAAATTTGAAGTTTAATATTACTGAATTTACTACAGTTGCCCAAATAGAAATATCTTGGTTATCGATGATAAATGCCTGCAGAGGAGCAGCAAAAATTCCCATAGTCATGACTACTGCTTGCGCTAAGCTAAGACCACCAAGATTTGCCAACGTCCCTAAGGAAAAGAATAATAGCGCTATAGCTAAACATATAGGATATGAGCTACGCATGCCATCAAGTGCACTTTGGTTATACCAACTCTCAGCTAAAAGATTACAGCGTCGCTCCTCGCTCATGTAGATTTTACTATACATCGCTCGTCGCTCCTTGTACTGTTTTAGCTGAGAGTAGGTATTATATAGCATTTTGCCTCTCTATACTCTGGTTGATCTGATAACCAGCGTACAGCATATACTAATGCCATCTTATGCCAAAGACTAATTTATAAGATTGGCCTAGCGCATATTTTAAGCCAACTGCATCACTCACACTGCAGCTTCTTAGACTCTTTGGCTGCTCTTTCTAATATCGTAGTAGAGGCCTTTGGAAACTCTTTCTGCAGCTTAGAAAAGGTAACGCATGCTTCTCGTCTCTTATCAATCTTAGCAAGGCTAATGCCCATCTTCAGCAAGTTATCTGGCGCCTTCGGCCCTGTAGGGTTACGCTGGTATCCTTTCAAATATTCCACTACAGCTTTATCATATTCTCCTTGGGTAGAGTATACTTCTCCTAGCCAATAATGTGCGCTACCCACCAGTTTATGATTGACATGACGTTTAATAAAATTCTGGAAAGCCTCCTTAGCTTTATCTAAGTTTTGCTGCTTTAGTAAAGCATATGCCGCCTGATATTCTTCTTCTATAGTTTGAGGCCTGGTAATCTCTTCCTTATTAGCTGTTTTGGGAGTTATTGTCTGGTCAGTCTGACGCCCCCCATAAGTAGTACTTAACTGCTTTTCAACTGAGTTAATGATCTTATCACCCTCGTTATGCTGTTGGTTTGTTAGCTCATTTAACCGCATTTCCATATCTGCAGAAAATTTGACAAATTTCTCGTTTAAATTAGCAACTTCGTACTGCAGCTGCTCAATATCTCCTCGTATATTTTTAATCTGCTGGCTTAAAGCATCCGTGTCTACAGCCAAGACCCCTGTGGCACGTGGTTCACTTACGGAATATACCTGCCGTTGTAGCATATTGAGGTTTTTTTCTAGACGGTCTAAGCGTGCTATCATGGCATTGCTTGTATCTTCTACAGGAAGCTTATATGGCTGCTCTACAGCCGTAGCCGGCTCAATCAGCATAATTACCAAAAACGTTATACATAATAGCTGAACTTTATTCATCCTTATACCTTTAATATGGTTGCCCTTGCTGAGTCTTACGGTGAATGCGCGCCTCAATCTCACCACGAAAATGACGTACCAAGCCTTGGATAGGCCAGGCAGCAGCATCTCCTAAAGCACAGATGGTATGACCTTCTATCTGTTTAGTTACCTCTAACAGTGAGTCTATCTCACTAATTTCAGCATCTCCGCGCACTAAGCGCTTCATCACCCGATACATCCATCCTGTACCCTCTCGACAGGGTGTACATTGCCCGCATGACTCATGCATATAAAAGTGTGACAAGCGCGCAATTGCATCTACCACATCACATGTTTTATCCATTACAATCACCCCTGCAGTACCAAGGCCTGAACCTACCTCACGCAAGGCATCAAAATCCATTAATACTGTTTCACACATATCCTTTGGAAGCAGGGGTACAGAAGAGCCGCCCGGAATGACAGCCAATAAATTATCCCAGCCTCCCCTTACTCCTCCTGCGTGTTTCTCAATTAGCTCTTTAAGAGGTATCGACATAGCCTCCTCAACATTGCACGGCTTATTCACATGCCCTGAGATGCAGAAAATTTTGGTACCAGCATTATTAGGGCGGCCAAAAGACTTAAACCAGTCCGCCCCTCGTCGCATTATATCTGGCACCACAGCAATAGTTTCCACATTATTTACTGTTGTTGGGCAGCCCCATGCTCCTATGGCGGCAGGAAAGGCCGGCGGTTTCTGACGTGGCATGCCTGGGCGTCCCTCTAAGCTGTTGAGCAAGGCTGTTTCTTCACCACAAATATATGCCCCTGCCCCTCTATGCAAATATATTTCGCAGCTATAGCCAGATTTACAGGCATTTTTACCTATAAGCCCCGCTTTATAAGCCTCGTCAATCGCGTTTTGTACAGCCTCTACTTCACGTACAAACTCTCCTCGAATATAGATATAAACAGCACTGGCGCGCATCGCATATGCGGCGATTAAGCATCCTTCGAGGAGCTTATGTGGTTCATTACGTAGGATATCACGATCCTTACATGTGCCCGGCTCGCTTTCATCAGCATTAACTACTAAATAAGAAGGGCGACCATCTGGTGAGCTTTTAGGCATAAATGACCACTTGGTGCCGGTTGAAAAGCCTGCCCCGCCACGCCCACGCAAGCCAGAATCTTTTACCAAGGCAATGATGCTGTCTTGTTCCATTTGTAAAAATGCCTTGGTGTTATCCCAGGAACCACGCTTCTTTGCCCCTGTAATACCCATATCCTGCTCACCATATAGGTTGGTGAATATCTTATCTTTATCCTGCAACATATCTTACACTCGTTGTAAACTCTACTCTTGGCAGGATACAATACTAGAGATAACCTGTCTACCTAGACATTTTATAATTGAAACAGCTAACTAGACCTAGATTATCCATACATCACATTTGGGTAAACACTTGTAAACTCATGCCAATGTGTTTCATCTCTTGAGTTATGCTCAACTTTTCCAGCCCAAGATTGGTGTTGTTGAATATCAGCTAGCCATCCAATTAACGCTCCTACACCAGTGCAAGCTACCAAACCAATAGCAGCTGTAACCCAAGTACATGCGTGCACCTCTGCCAAAGGAGTAATGATTGCAGCGATTGTGCCTTGCTCACCACAGGCTGTTAATATTGTTCCTGCAGCTGCTAGGCCAGCAGCAAAGCCTATAGCCCCGCTTTTGGCGTATCCTGGAGTCGACTCTTTTGATTGTTTCTGCGAGTGTTCTTTATTTTTGCTGATCTGCTCATCTAAAGGCACTAGTTCTTCATGCTCCAATAAATAAGTCTCATATATTGTTATAGTATCTTGACCTGGAAAAAGCTCGTTTAATGTTTTATTGCAATGCTTTATATTTTTACCAAATACCCCATCCATTACGAAGAAATTAACGTCGTCATCATTTTTCTGGATTTCCTAAGCAAACCATAAGATCTCAGCCTTATGGTTATCTCTCCCGTATCTTTTATAATAAAGCTCCATAATGGTAGTCTCCGCTGAGAGGTCATACCTCCATACCGCACCATCATTTCTTATTATCTTCACATGTACGTGCCGCGTAACTTTTCCCTTTTATTGCCAACTTATAAAGTACGATTATAACATATTATTAATCCCAATGCAAGCTTAGTTAGGTAAAATCAGGCATTTCTAAAGATTATAGATACTCTTCCATAGTTCAGTGATATTCTCCTGTGTGGTCAAGCCACACAATGACATTCCTCTGAAGTTGGCACCACTTATACCAAGTCTAGGAAATAACTATACACTTGAAGCTGCGCCTTTTTGGTAATTTACCATTTTCGCACCAGTATGTTCAATACAGGCGTCTCAAAGATATGCCAAAATTCCACAAAAATTTTCAAGTGTGCACTTATTTCCTAGACTTGGTCTTATGCGTTCATAGGTTTAGGCCCTATAAATATGCATTTCATGTCTTCCAGCTGTCATACTGCTGCTTGATCGCGGTATCTACTCCAAAGCCTGATTTATAGCCTGTGTAGACCCCGTGGTCCAAGCCACGGGGAGACAGTTGCTGTGCGCTATAATATTACTTTTGTGGCACTGGAATACAGGTGTTAGCTGGATTATCCCAATATTGGTATAGCATCTTAAATGTTTTCTTTGGTAGTGGTGGCGAAGTAGGCTGGGTATCTATAGTAGACTTAGGGTCAACAGGCTCTGTAACTAATCTGAATGCAGTAATACAGTTCCGCTGTGGCGCAGCGCTGCCTACTTGATACCCTGCCCCACACTGCCCTACGGCTACTGTTTTCACCGTTACATCATTACCATCTTTGCTAGGTTGCGGGGTGCTGGCCGCACTACTGTTGTCGGACCATATTGCAAATCCTGATGCTTCAGATGCCTGCGTAATAGCTCCACAGCCTGCGGTACGTACACAAGCATTATAAATTGTACCCGTATTAGTGCCAGGGTCACAATAACGCTGTGGTGCTTCGGGAGTATTAGCATAAGTATAGTATGTTCCTGTAGGTAAAGCAGAAGCAGGAATATTCAAATTAAGAGCGTCATATTGTTGTTGCAACTGCTGTAACGTGGCTTGCATTGCAACCAATTCCTGTGCGGCAGCTGTCTGCTGTCCCTCAGGCAAGCTGGCAATCTTCTGATTAGGGACAACAGTGAGTATTTGCCTTATATCCAAGCCGTATGAACTATCGCATGTGCCAGTTTGTGTCTCATTAGCTTCTGCTTGCCTTGACCAGGTGGCAAAACCATTTTGAGCAGTAGGAACCGATGCAGCCCAGCATTTAGATGGTATCATTATACACAGGCGGTCCTTAGGGCTAATAATTGGCCAAATTGGATCTACCATCAAACAGAGTTGGTCTGGCTTGTTAGGATCCTTAGGACCAGTATATACGCCTGGACAAAATGCCAATGTAGCATCACTGTTGTGGCTTTGTAGAGACCCATCTTTACATGGAGTGGGAGGAGGCACCATGCACTGTGTTTTATCCACCGTGGTGGTAGGGCAACAATAAGAACGGTCACGATTACCAGCAGGTAAAATGTATTCAGGCCTTGTATCCAGAGGATCTGTAACCAGGCTAAAAATACCACAATCCTGCTGCCCAGGTAGGATAATTTGTACTGTTTTCATATTTCCACTGCTGTCTAACTGAGGGATGATACTTTTAAAAGTGACACCATAGACAATCTTCTTGTCACGCATAATGTTCCACTGCTTCTTGTCATTGTCATATATTGTGTAATACTCAAGCAATGGCCGGTCTGTATCAAAAGGCATTGGAAGCCTATCGTACTTCAATGGCAACACAGCAGGTACTGCGGTTATTTTCTTGGATGTCTCATCATACTTATAGAATTTTCCCTCTATATCCCGATCTACTAAATCTCCACTGGCATCATATATAAGCTTCACTCCATCAGGACGAGTGGGTACGAAGTCTAAAACTAATCCCGGGAAAGTCTTATAATCTGGAGTCTCATACTCTGCATAACGTGGTATGATTGCAATTTGTGAGTCAGAGGGCTTTGGACGGGGTACACACCCAAGATAGTTTCCTTTATCACATTCTTCCTGTTCACATGCACAAACTTTACCTGGGTCATCAGGAGGCACCATAGCACAATATAGAGTAGTGTTACCAGGCATCGGAAACTGGGCGCAATTTACTTTATCACTAGGCAGTTGGTCGCCTGGGAAGGCATAAAAAAGCAATAGATCTTTCAACACTGTCTTGTTAGGGCCATACTGCACGAGTCGTACCATTGGTCTATCAAACCTGCTGCCCATAGGTATATAGCCGCGACTTGCATTAGCTGCATCTTGTAGGGGCGTATCAGTATCAACACTTGGGACTGCTGAACCTACTAATGATAAGTTAAAAGTGGGAGGTCCAGGCATCACCAATTCATCAACACAACCTATCAGTGCGGACGCCGTAGAAAACCATGGTTGGCTACAGCCTGTAGTAGGGTCGTCGCTAGTTAAGGAAGTAGTAACATAGGCACAAATCTGGCTTACTTCACCCTCATTTTTTCCGCCATGCCAATATTCTTCCCCCAGCGCAGTACGCTGAGTACAAACTGCCCATGCACCAACGCGCTTGGTTTTACCAACTTCTGTAACTGTAAAATTCTTCGAAGCAGTTTGTCCCCATTGATCATCATAAGCATCACAATACGCCCCTGCCCAATTCCAATCTCCGCATACCTGACAATAACCACTTGCACCTCTAAACCAGCAGTATTGAGTAGTTACCTCATAATTTGCTGTCTCAGGAGTATCACCCAAACGTTTAATCTTAAAACGCTCGTTCATAGTAGGCTGCCCATCGCGACAAGCTTCTTTGATACCGCTTTCATCAGCAGATATGGCTGAGCTCTCTTCATTTTGCACTCTGCCACCGTCTAATAACGGCTTAGAAACCCAGTCTGCGCAGGTTATTACATGCCCATAAGCTAGAGGTGATGTCATCAAGCAGTACCACAGGATAACGAGAAATACTTTAATACTTTTTAGCATAGCACCTCACGGATTTCGGGAAGATCTTCAAGATTAGCTGAGCTAATAATGGTAAAATCTCCTTGCTTTAACACAAACATACGGCGCTCAACATCATAGCTCTTTACTTTATATTGCTCCCATTCGGTTAGCCCATATGCACGCCTAAAGTATTTGTCTGCATAACGATCTGAGAGGAAAAATTTCGTGGCAAAATGCGGTAGGGATTCTTTTAATGCTTCTGATTGCTGTAACTCTGGAGTATCGGAGGTAGAGAACAATGCTATCGCATTTTTGCTTGTTAAGGTTTGGAGCCAAGTTGGTAATAAAGGAGCGAAACTATATTGAGTAAATAAAGCCTGCGCATTATTCAATGCAACAAGCGTCGGTCTTCCATCCAATACATCAGGCAGCTTTGCAAGCAATAGGGGGATATATAATTCAAGTAGCAGAGGATTATTAGCCTTTGATAAATCGATGCTTACAATGCTTTCTAATTCAAAGACATCCATAATATCTTCACTAAAAAAATTAGAATAAGTTTCAGTGCCCAAGAACCGTGCAAATCCAGCCTTCAAAATCATATCTTCTGATTGCTCTATTTTACTCTTGAACAGCTCATATTTATCTTTTGCATCAACATCACTTGCCATAACCTCAGCAACAAGGTCATGAAATTGCTTAGAACATTGTTCTGGGAGCAAGCCCATGGCACGCTGTAGCCAATTTTTAAGATGCTCTATATTGCCACCAAACAATTGCAGGTTAAACGGAGGGATTTGCACAGGACAAATATCATCCACCCCTAGTTGCAGATGCATACCCCCTACTTCAGATAGGAAGCGCTCTCCCCTGCCCTCCATATCAATATAAATAATACGTGGCATGAGTTTGCAAGTTTGAGTAATTAAAAACCTCATTAGCAGGGTTTTTCCTGAACCCACGGGCCCTACTATAAGGGTGTTGCCATTTTCTCCGCGGTGATAATTAAAATAAAATGGGTTACCATCAAGGTGGCGAAATAAAGTTATAGGTACGCCCCATTTACTACCATTATAACATCCTAGATTACGATGATGTATGGAGGTAAATGCTCCAACTCTGTTAGTACTGCCATAACGAGTACGGCATAGCATCTTCATATTACCCGGCAACTGCGCCCAAAAGCAGCGTGCCATATTGAAATCCTCTCGTGCTACGGCTAATCCCATTTCCGCCAAGGCTTTGCAAATCATCCTTATCTTGTCTTGAAAAAACCTAGCATCATCGCTATAGACGGTAATATTGATTTGGTAGTGACAGTAGTCACCGCTTTGACCCTTATCAGCATTTAATATTTCCTCAATTCCATTGTGCTGTAACAGCTGTCTTTGGCGTCCTGCTTCGGCCATCTCTTTTATACTAGAATAGTGCTTTTTAACTAGGCCGGCATTCACAGTATAGAAGCATTCAGAAATAATAAACTGCGCGCCCAACTGTAAAATTTTATCGTATGCCTCAGCTTTAATATTATAAGTCTCTTTAATTGTATAAATTGCAGCATAACGTGTCTGATCTGCGTCTTCTATTTCCATAGTATTGAAGAAGTATTTAATATTTAAATTTGCTAGATGCTCAGAAAAATCACGTATAGGGAGACTAATAGGCTTGGTATACAAATGAATCAGTTTGTAAAAAAAGCTTAGAGGCTCTGAAATGCAGGTAGTCTCCTTTTCTACTAAGGATAGGCGCCTGGCCCCAAAGCGCGCCAATGTCTCTATAATTTTAGTACTTACATTATTTAAGCGCTCTTGCTTTTTTGCGAGTCCCGCTTCATAACGGCGCTTAAGAGTTGAGAAGAAGAAGGTGTAGGCATTGAACATTGAAACTGCCGGGCCTTTTATTAGAATAGATATGTATAATGTATTGGCTAATTGCCTATCCCAGTTGTTCTTGCGACACCATTCTTGCCGCAGTTTATTTGCAAAGCCAAAGGGCTCTACACTTTGCGGCATAATGTCACGCCGGTCACGAATGACATGTGTATAGACCACAAAGTCAGAATCTTTAATATTTTCACTAATAGCCTTGCGCACTAGCTCTCGAAGATCCCAAGCTTGGAAATTATCATCATTATGATCAAAGCCCAAAACCTCTATCACTTGAATAAGATTACCATTCTTATCTAGCAAAGTGCTGGGGTCATAGTGACAGGCTATGGGTATAAAATCCTCAATAGCCTGCTCAGTCGTATTGTGGTGTACGCTGCTGACGCGTTCTTCTTTTCTTGCTGTTAATCCCATTATCTTATTACATAAACCATATCCTCTCTTAGCTTAAGCGTTCCTCGCTATGGGTCAACTGGTTTATGTATTTTAGGTTTGAGTAATTACCATGTCTCGATACGCTCCTACTGTGTAAGTCAAGATTGGCCCCATGATGGCTACAATACTTATAGCTATAAAACATTCCATGGCCGCAGCTTCTGCGCCCACAGCGCCCATTGTCATGGTTAGAGCAGGCCCTAATGCAGTAGCAGCAGCAAAAGTTAGGCCTCCTAACACTGCGCCTATACATATTCCCCCTATATGCCGGGTAGCTATGGTTTCATTAGTTTTATCATGGGAACTTTCTGAAACCCTAACCTTAACTGTTATCAACCCAAGCAACCCGCCTATCGGTATACCCAAAACAGAGCCGATGCTTGCTTCTATAGCAAGTGCAGCCCCTGCGCTATAAGAAGCAGCAAGTACTGGCCCTAAGCCCACATGCCATGGCGCATAGGATAAGGCGGCACCAAATAGTGCACACATTGCGAAATATAGGGCGGTATTCCCTGCAACTTTCAAAGTGTTTGATTCCTTATGTTTTAAGCTA
>JANPII010000158.1:0-6625 GCA_031424915.1 Pseudomonadota bacterium | reverse complement strand
GTTCCTATTTGTAGTGATGATGTTGGATGTAGACTTTGCTAAATTACGCCAAGGATTTTTGCGCTACTTACCGCTGTCTATAGGCTTGGGAGCACTAATGCTAATACAGATTGGCCTGGCCATATCAGACTCGGTGTCTATGGTCCCTATGGTTATGAATGGAATTGACCCAAATATAACCAATACTCAAGCTATTGGCATGATATTATATACGCAGTATTGTCTGCCATTCCAAATAGGTGGGCTGATTCTGCTAGTGGCCATGATTGGAGCTATAGTATTGACCATGCGCCATTCCGGCAAAGTGCGCCGCCAGAATATTAGCAAGCAAGTACGCCGTACTCGTCACGAGGCAGTAGAAATAGTAGAGGTACAATTTGGTGAGGGAGTAAAGGGCCTATGAGTCAAGTATTTTTTGGAAACATCACCCTATTGCATTATTTGATTTTAGCCTCAATGCTTTTTACTATTGGCGTATGCGGCCTGATCATCAACAAGAAAAACATCATAACAATCCTGATGTCTATAGAGCTCATGCTACTTGCAGTAAACATCAACTTTGTAGCTTTTTCTGCATATCTTCATGACTACGCAGGCCAAGTATTTACAGTATTCATCCTAACAGTAGCAGCCGCAGAAGCAGCAATTGGACTAGCAATTTTAGTAGTATATTGCCGTAACAAAGGTGATATCGATATCGACCGCGTTAATATAATGAAGGGCTAATATGGACGTATCAATCCTTGCAGTAGTGCTTGTATTTTCACCCCTAATAGCAGCAATGCTTGTTTGCCTTAGGATTGATAAGATGCAAGCATCCACCGCACAAATGCTCACCTGCCTTGCGGTTTTAACTTCCGCAGGATGCGCTGCATTGGTGTTTAACGCTGTAGCAATAAACGGCAAAACTATACATCTTACTCTTATGCCTTGGTTTGATGTTGGTAACTTTAAAGCTAATTGGTCAATACTGATAGACCCTCTTACTGCTGTGATGCTCATTGTGGTTACTTGGATATCTTCCTTGGTGCATATTTATTCTGTTGGATACATGAGCCATGATGCACATAAACAGAGGTTTATGGCTTATTTATCTTTCTTTACTTTTTGTATGCTGATGTTGGTAACGGCTGATAACTTCGTGCAGCTATTTTTCGGTTGGGAAGGTGTAGGCCTTAGCTCATATCTGCTAATTGGCTTTTGGCATCATAAAGCGAGTGCTAATAATGCTGCGATCAAAGCTTTTTTGGTCAATCGCGTTGGAGACTTTGGCTTTGCCTTGGGAATTTTCATGGTATTTCTTTTATGCGAAAGTGTAGAGTTTGAGCCAGTATTTAGATATGCACGCGAACATCTTATCTTATCCGAAGATGGCGGTGCTATGGTTACTGCTGCTTGTCTGTTGTTATTCATGGGCTGCATGGGTAAGTCAGCACAGCTCGGCTTGCATACCTGGCTACCTGATGCTATGGAAGGTCCAACGCCGGTGTCTGCTCTAATTCACGCCGCCACTATGGTAACTGCCGGTGTGTTTATGTTGGCACGCTGTTCCCCACTATTCGAATGCTCACCCACTGCCCTTGCAGTAGTAACTATTGTTGGAGCTACCACTTGTATCTTTGCAGCAAGCATAGCACTAGTACAAAATGATATTAAGCGCGTAATCGCCTATTCCACCTGTAGCCAGCTTGGTTATATGTTCTTTGCTTGTGGTGTCTCAGCATATGCTGCAGGCATATTCCATCTGATGACCCACGCATTTTTCAAGGCCCTGCTATTCTTATGCGCTGGAAGCGTTATACATGCTATGAGTGAGGAACAAGACTTGCGTAAAATGGGAGGAATTTGGCATCTCATTCCTTTTACTTATATGACAATGTGGGTCGGCTCTTTGGCACTAGCTGGTATATATCCATTTTCTGGCTTTCATTCCAAAGACATAATCCTAGAAGCAGCATATGCTAGTCACGGTATGTTCGGAAAATATGCCTATTGGCTCGGCATTATAGCTGCTACAATGACCGCCTTTTACTCTTGGCGCCTACTGTTTTTAGCATTCCATGGTGCACCTCGCGCTTCAAGCAAAGTTATGTCACATGTGCATGAACCGCCATTATTTATGCGAGTACCTCTTATGATACTGGGCTTAGGCTCAATAATGGCAGGCGATATTGGCATAAAGCTAGGGATGATAGACCCAACCAGCACCTTTTGGGGCACTAGCCTTTATGTCCTACCCGAACATGATAGTTTAGAACAAGCTCACCATGTAGCGCAGTGGGTAGCATATCTGCCAATGACTGTGGGTGTAGTGGGAATATTTGCTGCCTATCTCGCATATATCAAATATCCAAACTGGCCTACGGCATTGCGCCATAAGCTAAGCTGGATCTATACATTTTTATTGAACAAGTGGTACTTTGACGAGCTATATGACAGACTGTTTATACGCCCAAGCAAAGCTTTAGGCGACAGCCTATGGCGCACAATAGATATGAAACTAGTAGATGGCATGCCCAATGGTGCAGCGGCACTATCTCTACGCTTTGCCAAAGTTGTGGGCTTCTTGCAAACCGGCTATCTGTACCATTATACTTTTGCAATGTTACTAGGGATTCTGGTAATCTTAACTTGGGTGGTATATGGAATTTATTAATAGCATATTTTCGATGGAAACTTTTCCGTTCTTGACTATGTTAATCCTAATGCCGTTATTAGGCATTATAGCTATAGGAATACATGGCCTAGTCTGTGGGCAGAGAGATAGCTTTGCCCGCTCGGTAACACTGATAACCACCCTTGTAAATCTAGGGCTCGCCCTAGCACTGTGGTGGAATTTTGATCCTAAGCAAAGCAACATGCAGTTTGTAGAAAAGATGGAGTGGATTACAGGTTATAACATTTACTACTCTTTAGGAGTAGATGGAATGTCATTGATGCTAATACTACTTACCACCCTGCTGATGCCAATATGTATAATGGCCAGCTGGGATTCTATTACTAAGCGCGTAGGACAGTACATGATGTGCTTTTTACTCCTAGAAGCTTTGGTTATTGGGGTTTTTGCCGCAACCGACCTATTACTTTTTTATCTCTTCTTTGAGGGCGGTCTTATTCCAATGTTCCTAATTATTGGTATATGGGGTGGAGAAGAGCGCTTTTATGCTGCTTTTAAGTTCTTCCTCTACACTCTGTTTGGCTCCGTATTTATGTTGCTGGCAATCCTATATATCTACTTCAATACAGGCACAACAGACATGGGCCAACTTACTCTCATACTGCCTAAATTCTCTATGGATATACAAAAGTGGCTGTGGCTTGCATTCTTCATCTCTTTTGCGGTTAAGATCCCAATGTGGCCAGTTCATACCTGGCTACCTGATGCGCACGTGCAAGCACCTACAGCCGGCTCAGTAATCCTAGCTGGCGTCCTGCTCAAGCTAGGTGGATATGGCTTTTTACGTTTCTCTATTCCCATGCTACCTGCTGCTTCATATTACTATGCAGATTTTGTTTTCTGGCTCAGCATTATCGCGGTGATATATACCTCTTTGGTAGCATTAATGCAAACAGATATGAAGAAGCTGATAGCTTATTCTTCCATCGCTCATATGGGTTTTGTTACTGCTGGTATTTTTACCATGACACGTCAAGGTATAGATGGAGCAGTATTCCAAATGCTTAGCCATGGCTTGATCTCTGCTGCGCTCTTCCTATGCGTTGGGGTGCTATATGATAGAATGCACACTAAAGAAATAGCGTTTTATGGGGGCCTGGTCAACTTTATGCCAAAATATGCATTTGTATTTATGATCTTTATGCTAGCTTCTGTGGGTATGCCAGGTACTTCTGGCTTTGTGGGTGAGTTTTTGGTATTGTTTTCTAGCTTTATGACTAGCTACTGGTATGGCGCACTTTTAGCTACCGGTATGATTCTAGGTGCTGCTTATATGCTATGGCTTTATGCACGTATTATGTTTGGGACAGTTACGAATCGTAAGCTTGAGGGCATTGCCGACCTAAGTCTTTGGGAGAGAGCGATATTTGCTCCGCTCGTGTTGATGATCCTACTGCTTGGTATATATCCCAAACTTGTAACAGATTACACCTATACAGCTAGCGAATACATAGTGGAACAAACAAAAATAGTAGAAGCACTAATTAATATGGAAGAATAAGGCTATGAATACTCAGGATATCTTAATATTGTTACCCGAGCTTCTGCTAGTGTGTGGTGCCATGCTACTGCTATTATATGGATGCTATTGCCAAAAAACATGCTGGTATACTCTAACTGGCTCTGCCCTGTCTCTTGTTACCATGGCAGTACTTTACCTACTTGTGAGTTTTGGTGCACGTGAAGTGCTGTTTGAAGGCATGTTGGTATACAGCCCCTATACTACCTATGTGAAGCTACTAATATTAATAGGCGGCGGAGCACTTATTGCAGTTTTGCCATCTTTGGCCAACCAAGATCCAGTAATTAAGGCAGAGCTGCTAGTTCTAATGCTTTTATCTATGGTGGGTATGATGCTACTAGTTAGCAGCAATAACTTACTGAGCTTATATATGGCCATGGAGCTGATGAGCCTGCCACTATATATAATGGCAGCAATGGATCGTAACAATCTTTTATCCTCAGAAGCAGGCTTAAAATATTTTGTGCTAGGAGCGCTAGCTTCCGGATTCTACCTATTTGGCGCGTCATTAATTTATGGCTTTACCGGCTCTTTAAGCTTTGCTGGCATCAATGACTATTTCCTAACTGTTGCTACCACGTTGAACGCAGATAATATGATTGTGCCAACCGCATTTTTAGTCGGTCTAATCTTTATCATGGTCTCTCTTGCCTTTAAAATATCAGCCGTTCCATTCCACATGTGGGCGCCTGATGTCTATCAGGGTGCACCTATGATTGTCACTGCCTTTTTTGCAGTTGTACCTAAGGTAGCATCCATTGCCTTATTAGTGCGCCTTATGTATGGGGCATTTGTCGACCATGCTGAACATTGGTTACAAGTAGTCACGTTCTTATCCATGGCCTCACTCATCGTAGGAGCACTAGGTGCAATCGTACAACATAATATTAAACGCCTACTTGCTTATAGCTCGATTGGGCATGTAGGTTTTGCTTTAGTGGGACTGGCCAGCAGCGATGGAGATGGATTGCGGGGTTTGCTAATATATATGGCAATCTATATGGTGATGTCCTTGGGTATATTTAGCTGTTTATTGATGCTAAAAAAAGATGGAGTTTATAAAGAGGAAATCCGCCAGTTTTCTGGCCTTGCCCGTTCACATCCATATTTGGCAGCAGCCATTGCAGTCACTATGTTTTCTATGGCTGGTATTCCGCCACTTGCTGGTTTCTTCGCAAAGTTTTATGTCTTGTATGCTGCTGTTAAGCAAGAATTTTATTTGCTAGCAGTAGTTGCCGTTTTAGCAAGTGTTATCTCCTCTTACTATTATTTGTATATCATCAAAGTTATGTATTTTGATGAGCCACGAGAACGTGCTGATACCGACTACCCCTGGGCATTACGCGTGGTTGCAACTATCTGTGTGGCCTTGAATATCCTTTATGTATTAGCGCCATCATACCTGTTAATAGCCGCAGAAGCTGCCGTTGCTTCATTATTTACGGTGTAATATTATAGGCGTTCAGCCTCCACCAGGTGTACCTGGCCTTTTTACTGTTGCGAAGAAGCACCAGCGCTTAAGAATGATGTTGGCAGGTTCACTTTTTTATTTCGACATATGCATGACGGCGAAGGTTATATACGTAATCACGCATTTTAAGCAGAAGCATCAGCTGCTGTGCTGTTTGTCGTACTTCCTGTTCAGCTGTATCAGGGGTATGTTGAGTTTGTAGTAGCTGTTGTATTTCTAACTCACTGACATTTACCTGTGGCTCTATAACTAAGCGTAGAATTTTAGCTTGCAAAATTTGGTGTCGCAGTTGCTCCTCAAATTCTCCTATATCCAGGTTACTATTTTTCATCTGTGTCTTAAGAACCGATACTGTAGTGTGATTACGTTCGCCTATGCTATTCCATGCCTGTGCTAGGTCATTTTTATCTACACTGATCTTATGTTTGTGAGCATCTTGCTCCAACAGCTTTTCATCAATAAGAATCTGTTGGACTTGCTGCCTAGTTGAGGAGGGAATTTTGGGAGGGGGCGCTTCTCCCTGTAGTATAGACAGTAATTTGACACGTCGTTCTATATCTAAGTCTGTAATAGCATCTCCGTTGACTACCACTCTTACTTTGTAATTTTGTGTGAACCCTGGCTGGGATAAACTCATGTTTATGAGCCCCCACATCACCAGATACATTATAAATATATAAAATTTATTTTGCATATATAGCACCTTATTAATCACCAATTTGTTGGTACATGTACAGTAAGGGAGTAGGTATTAGACGAGCTAAGATCTCGCAATCTTGTATATTCTCGTCCGGCATCCATTGCAATGTGGATACACTCACCTTTGTAATGAAAACCAACTCCGTCATACACCATTCTTCCACCGTTTATTTTAGCTCCGCCACCTAGACGAGTTCGTAATTTGGCATGAGCCCACCAGTCTTGATAAAAACGGTACCCGCCACGTGCCTCTAAT
>JANPII010000157.1:0-1697 GCA_031424915.1 Pseudomonadota bacterium | reverse complement strand
TGTCGCCAAAACAGGCAAAAAACTGACACAAAAATAAAGGCAGAAAAGTTCTGCTTTTCAGCAAATGTAAGCGTTTGGACATAGAAGATTTCTCTCGCTTTAAATTAGTGCTAACTAAAGGCTTATTGCAAAAATGTTCATAATATTACCCACTAACTATAAACACTTTACAGTCTGCTATTATCAAATAGGCCTAGGTACATGTAACAGAAAAATGTGCCAAAAGCAAGCAGCAATACCTTTGTTTGAACTGATATGGGGCTATTACCTGCATGTTCTAAGGATGCGTTTTTCAAGTAAAATTATTTACCTATAGGTAGGACGGCAGTAAGGCTATTCTGGCGTAGTGCTTTATACAACGTATTTGCAGCTCTACCTAAAGCTCCTTTAGGCTCGCTACTTATATGTTGTTGTTTGCTGCTGGCTTTGTTCATGCTGATATGGCTAGATTTAGGAATGTTATACTCTTGCTCCATATGTTCTATGGCAACAGGCACCACCTGAACCTTCATTATAGATTCATAACTTGCATCCATACCACTTCCCTCGTCAGCTAATAAGCTAGTCTTAAATGCCAGTTGGCCGTTTTGCCTCATTGCTTCAATATTGCCCATAGGCAAGCGCCTATTACCTTCTGTGATTGGTTGTACATCCGTTGCTATATCGCCTCCTTCCTGATGCATTATGGTGCCATTTGTGGAACTGTTGTGCTGCATGTAAGTATTGGGTACGTTGTCCCCCATTTGATCTTGAAACCAAGCCATCAATGTATTATGCCGTCTTGTATCTTGAGTGTTGCTTACTTTGGGGCTATGTAGCCAATCAGATAAGGTTGCTGCTTTGGAATCATCATAGTAAGGGTCAGAAGCCTTTTTTGTATTACTTCCAAATGGGCTATTGGGGTCTTTTTTGCTATATCCTCCCTGCGCTATGAAGTTGTTTTCTCGTGGTGCTCGCCGATTGCTAAAGTTCTGAGGCTTTCTTAGCTCAGTATCATATAGCGGATTGATTGCTTGAGCACATGCAGTTAGTAATATCAGCAGCCCTGCGCTAATGCGCTTGATTATCCATCTCTGTGTATGCATTCGCTTGCCCTCTTCATGTTTTAGCCAAAAACTTTTGCCTATATCGCACCTTGATATAGTAAAGCTATTATAAACAATATTCTAAGGACTAGGGTAAGAGTCAAGCAAATAGTTTTATTTGGCCTAGTTATATTTTCGAGGGTGCCTACCTATTTGTATTTTGTCCTTAGCCTTTAGCTAACTTTTCTTAAATGATTGAATTTATTGACAGGTGTAATCATGCCGTAATGCATTCTACAATTTATAATATTTATTGTGCAGGGGTGGCGTTGTCCTATTACATAACTACCACTCTTGTAGCTCAAATGAGCATAGGTTATGTGGCTGCAGCAGGAGCAGTAGCGGGGGCTCTTCTAAGCTTAACTTGGGCTGGTTTAGACATAATTTCTAACTCGCAGGTAGAGAATGTATGTAGAAACCTGGGTATGGTCTTAATATATGCAGGGTCAGCAGCCGCAGGCTTAGTAGTGGCCCAGGTAGCTACTGAATCTTTGTGTTATACAGCTGGCTTAGCTTTGGCTCCTGAGACTGCATGTTTGGCCCATATTGCCTTTGCTCTACCAATTTTGGTTATAGGGCGTATGGCATGGTGTACTATAAGCCCTCGTCTCT
>JANPII010000156.1:0-2658 GCA_031424915.1 Pseudomonadota bacterium | reverse complement strand
GTAAAGTGCCACATGAAAGAAGCATAAAAAAGCTTGAATTAGTACCAATACAGGAAGTGAAGTTAAATCAGGCTATGGCAGATCAATATATAACGCACTGCAATGAGATCGTAACAGATATCCAATCTATCCGCAGCAAGCACCCAAGCCATACTGGCATTTTAAATAAAGCGGATCTGAATATGCTTTTGCGTGTTAATGAGATCCGCCAGCAAACCCAACACGAGTATAGAGAAGGCACCATAGAAGAAGTAAAAACTAGAATATTGGGCGAACACCGTGAAGGAAGGAGTTTAAATGCTAGAGAAAAAGAGCTACTCCCAACTTTACAATCGTTAGAGGAGGCCAAGACAAAAGAAGGAAACGAAAGAGAGATTAACTTTCTTACAAGAAAGGCCGGCGGGGAGATAATAGCGCATATTAATGTTGGGCTTCCATGGACTCCTAGTGAGATAAGAGAGCTGGCAGAATGTAATGAATTGCTGAAAGCCAGAGAAGCTTTTGAAGCTAGGGCATTATCGCAAAACAAGCTAAAGCGAGTGGAGAAGAGGTTGGCACACCTATTTTCTCCTTTAGATCCTAAATTTTCGACTACAGACAAGGTACTGAGAGATAAGGAATCACAGGCGCGCTTAGTAAGCGAATGGCTGGCATACGGGGCAAAAAATCGTTACGGAAGCACAAAGAGTAGGGATTTTGCAGAGTTTTGCTCTGCTAAAATTATGCAAGAGCTACATGATATGTGGGTTGCATTCGAGAATTTGAAGAGTGAGGAATTTAAGGCATGTGGTATGTGCAGCGCTGATTTTATTCCGTTAAGTGAAATGTTGCGCGATAGTAAGATAGAAATATCATTAATCCAAAAAGCGTGGGAAGTCCCGGGTTTTGAAGCTCATACCTTTATTACTTTGTGTAGAGCGGCGGAGTCTGTGTTTTCTAAGAATCCCGATAAAATGAATAATATAGTTGATTGTTGCCTTAAGCCTGCGGCTAAGAAGGCGATTGAGGATCTTAGTGAAACAGCAGGGGTAGTAGTAAGTGATGCTTACAAAGCGGTGATGCTTAATCTGAAGGCCACAAAGAGCAGTATTAATGACAATAGCGTAATAAAAGCTGCAAAAGAAATTAGAAGTTTCTTAAAAGGAGAATATGTAATAGGAGGAGATTATGCAGCAACTCAAACTGCAGCCCACTCTACAGAACAAACTAGAAAAAGCGCCGAATGGAAATTGGAAGTTGGAAAGCAGGGAGCACGCTATACCTTAATGTCTTTAAATGAGCTAATGGCTACAGGACAAACATTAGACTCAATTTATAAACTTAATGACGCTACTCTTGACCGCGAAAATAAACTAAAAGAGAAACTAGCGCCTCAAGCTTTATTAACGCCTGAAAAAATCCAACAGCAGCGTGCAGCACCGCGTCAGCTATGGAAGGAATGCCTGCAAGAGCAATTTGATGTCATTACTACCAAAGATTTAAATCTTATATTGAATGCCAATAAGGATGTGAAAGATAAGCTACAGACATTATTGGACAATCATCCGAAGCAGTTGGAATGGAGTCGTGCGGAACTGAATTCATACCTAGCAAACCTAAGCCTACTACAACAGAAAGAAACGCTTGATATAGTATTCAATGCTCGAGCTTTAGCAGAACAAACACTATATTCTTTCAACAAAAGTCGTGGGTATATTAAAACCTCGGCTTTGCAGGATATATTGAAAGCTCTAGGCTTGAATGAGGAGTCAAAGCGGTTGGGTGTAGATACGGCAAAGCAATGGAGTTGTGCCGCCCTAGAAGCAGAGTTTAATAAATCATCTTCGGGTTATTGGCGACATGTTATTTACCCAGCGCTTCTACAGTATGATGAGAAGATTGATGCAGGTGTGCCAGGTATATGGACAGTGCGCGATCTTGAGCCAATTTTGAAGGCAAGTCCTAACTTTAATCAAAAATTGATGGATGGCTATGTATTGGCAATGTACAACCAAGAAGTACCGCAAGCTCAGCAATTGAAGATTAACAAAGTTGCCAAAGCATATGAAGCTTTATTGGAGCGCCATAGCAAGGGCCAAATAATCGCGCATATCGCAGCTAAAATGGCAGAGAAAATGGAAATGCGCACCTTCTCTACAGATGTACGCACCACTTTTGCCAAGGGCAGTACCTGGTGGGCAAAGGAGCTCAAGCATCTGGTTGTTAGTCCACCCTTAGCTATTAAAGCTTTTTGTAGCACGCCACTAGATTTAATTGAAAGTTTTAGAATATGGTGGGCTCACGGTGAATATGCCGGCTCGGTTGATATAATGACACCTACCGTTAAAGAAGGCAAAAAAATGGGGTACCATTTTGCGCGCCACTTTGCGGAAGCAAAACGGCACGCTGGAGATTGGATCGGGGGTGTGGGTGTGGCTATAGCTACAGTAGTGGGATTTGGTACTGTGGGATATGGGATATACCAGGCTTTCTACTTTACCGTAGCCCGGGCCATGGGGGTAAATTGGACTGCTTTAGGTCTTACTGTTATGCAACATCTACAAAATACGATGGTTGGGCACACAGTGTCTATGATAATCAATATAAGCCAGCCTATGGCTACAGTAGGGGAATTAGAGAAAATAGTGCAGCTACATTCAGTAGCAGGCTCAACGCAGG
>JANPII010000155.1:0-6632 GCA_031424915.1 Pseudomonadota bacterium | reverse complement strand
GTCAACTATGTTGTTTCTTAGGAATTATTTTCAGGGGGCTCATTGCCGCCCCCTACGCGGCTTTGCAGCCGCTACCCTGCTAGAATATTTATGGAATCTGTATAGTGTGAGTATTTATAGTACATAAGAAAAGCAGTACAGGCTGGAAAGCCGATGACCGTGAAGGTAGGTATGCGGTATTTACATAAATGTCGCATTATCTTATTCACACCCCTTAAGTTGGCACCACTTGCTACCATATAGCCAAAGAGAGCTGGAAATATATTGCAGCTATTCTGCCTGTATTGGCACATTATTTGCTGTAATTAATATGAGATATATTTATCAACTTAAGAACCAATATGCAGCATGCCGGCAATGTAGCAACCTCCCCCTCTATACAGAGCTATCAACAGCCAGTATGTGATCCCTTAGCGCTTGCTCAAGTTGCCTCATTTCCTGAGATATTGGCGACAGCCCCTTCTTTAATTCCTACTCAAAATACTGAAGCGCCCTTAAATAATAAACCTGAACCTCAAAATACTGAACCCTTAAATAATGCACCTGAATCTCAAAATACCGTCTATGCATCTTTGAATTTAGAGTCCCAGGAAATTCCTACTGCTTGTAAAGATAATGCTACAGTAAACTATACCTCCGCTGATATATCACCACCTGAAGTCAAACCTCAAAAAGATAGCAGGCAACATCTAGAAGAAATTCCACTAGCCCTCGAAGAATTGACTAAAGATGCCATGCCACAAATAATATATAACGATGTAGAAAATAACCCAATTCCAGTGGAAGATTTAGCATCTTTTACTATAGAGCAGGTTATATCAAATAATAAGCCAGACATACAACTTCCTGCTATTACCAAGCAAGCAGAAGTATTGCCAAACATATCAAATGAAGCAGAGAAAATACCTCTTGTAGTTTTTTCTGGTACTACAATGGTTTTTATGGACACAGCCAAGCTGGAAATACCACAACCTGACCCAGAACCCGTAACCCAAGGCACCATCTCTTCAAACTTGCCACCATCTCTTACGTCAATAGCACCTCAGCCTCCAAAAATACGTAAAGGAGAAAGCCCAAAAATCAATGATATAATACCAGAAGCTTTTAAAGAAGATAGCATTGAGCAGCATGCGGTGGATCCCGAACTAAAACTAGATTTGGGGCAATCTATTGATAATGGTTTGGTGGCAGAATTAGATGGCTCTTTTGAGACATCATCCTCGCAGACCAAGCTAGCTATACCAGAAGTAGTTGATACTACTCAGAAAACACTTTTATATTACCCTAGTAGCACGCCTCGTATCCTTACACAAGTTATGGAAACAATGGAACATAAGGTGGTACAACAAGTAACAACTCAGCTCATAAAGAAAGCTGCAACTCCAGACCGTAATGTACTCATTATTGCATTAGAACCTAAAGAATTGGGGCGTATTTCTATCTTCTTACAGCATGAGGTAAACCGTACAGAAGTACAGATCTCAGCCGAACGTTTTACCACTTTAGATATGTTGCAACGCTCTACCACCGAGCTTTGGCAAACCTTGCATAACCTAGGTTACACCTCTGAGACAACGTCTTTGCAGTTCGATTTAATGAATCAGCACGAACATACCGACCAAAACAATTCTCAGCAAGATCAGCCTCTACATGATTGGCCTCAAGAATCAGAGCTACTACTGGAGGCTAGTGATGAAAAGGAAGGGCAGCAAGGCTATCTAAATATAATAGTATAAGTTATAGGAACAAATATGGAAACTCAATCAGCAAAAAAGTTTACTAATAAAAGCGGGGCAACGAGCAATATGCAAACTGCTGCGCAACAATTAGAAAAGAATAAAGCCAATTATTTAAAGCTATTTACGACGCAGCTTAAATGTCAGAGTCCGCTTAATCCCATGGATAGCAGTGCTATGTATAACAACATTGCCCAACTTAATATGCTGGAACAGCACCTCGAAGGCAACAAGCTTTTAGGGCAAATTAATAATACCCTCCAAACCCAAATGTTTAATACTTCATATGGCACTTTAGTATTAGAAGGGATGCAGGATGATGTCTCGGCCATTAAAGGTAACTTATTGGGTACTGTAATAGCAGACAGTGGATTAACTATGACCAACGGTACAGTACGCATGCCTTATAGTATCTCCAAAGATAATATCCTAGAAGCTACTATACACGTTGAGAATGAATATGGTGTTTCTATATTTGAAACCAAAGTAGATCCTAGTCAGGGCACCAATGCCTTTCATTGGAATGGCCTAGATAGCAATGGCAATCGCGTACAAGATTTTGGTAAAGTTCGCTATCATGTAGTGTTGGAAGACGAAGAGGGTGGCACTAGCGCAGCAGTTACACCTCTTGCTATGCGTGATAACCGCACAGAACAGTTAAAAGCTTACCGTAATACAATCGAGCAAATGGCTAAAATTTTGCATGAATCCGGGAAAACTTGGGTGGATAGTAATGCCTAGTTCGAGCAGTCTCACCTTGATCCTAGTTTCTAGAATATTCAATTCCTATACATATGCAAATACAGATAGAACCTATAAGTACACCAGGAAGAATAGTGATGAGTGCCCCTATATCAGCAATTGCAAGATTACTTTCCACTTCACAAAATAAAGTTAGAGCTGTACTACTGGTTGCAGAGATATCTTTAATGGCTTCAAAAAAGTACATACCAGAAAAAACTGCCCCGCCTGCCCCACATCCAGATATAAAGCCTATAGTAGAGCTTAATACCAACCTAGCTTTGGACTCTTTCCTATGTGCTTCTTGAACTGCTTCGTTCACCTCTTCCTCAGTTGCACATTCAATTGGAACATCCAGCGCATCACAATCTTTTAACAGAAATTCTAGTGTCTCTACATCAGCTTTACTCAAGGCTTCTTGTTTTATATTTTTTATTTCAATATACTCAAGATGATGTAATAAAAGAACTATTGCGGCATTATATAAATCAGTCATATCTTCATCTGTTGCGAGGATCCCCATGTCCTTGTCCTCAACCTTGTCACTAAGTGCAGTGGCTATATAATAAAAAAACTTACTTTGTTTTTTCAGTCCTTCCTTTAATTCGCCACACAAAGCGTGCAAATTAAAACTCATTTGGCAACCTTCGAGAAACTTATTATAATGGACCTCACCCATGGCCCCAAATTCTGCAAAATTATCTTCATAACCAACCAGGCCAATGTCTGCCAATATCCCATCAGCAACTAATTTTTTGTATACATAATTCTTTATGTGAACCTCGGCCCCTTCTACCATATAGCTTTTTAATGCATTCAAATACTGCGCAAGCCGCTCATCAATAAAGTTTCTTTTGTAATTTTCTATAAAGTTATTGATATAGCCCTTAAACATTGCCTCATCTTCTATATAATCCGTCTTGCCCTCAAAATATTGAAAATACAAGATCGTCAGTACCTCAGTATATCCGGTAGTACATTTATGTGAAGCCTCGTTTATTTGAGAAAAAATGATAACAGCCTTGTCTTTATCCTTTTCACATACGTCTAGAAGATGCCCAAGTGCGTTATACATTATTTTAAATACTTTTTCTTTTTCAGTAGACGAAGATAAAACCTTGTTAAGGCCATCTTCTTCTTTGTTGATTATTCTATTAACAAACTTTACCACCCCTTCACGCACTGCTGCTTCAATATTATGGGAGCTAAAAATCTGCTGAACGCGCTCTAGAGTAATACTTTTATCATATTGTTGTATACCCATTGCTTTTTGTGCCCTGAATAACTTACTTTTATCAAACTCTATCATTTCTTACCTTTGCTACATCTAATCTTAGCAATATTATACCATATATAACAACTAATCTCAAGAAAAAAGAAGGCTGGTGGTACAACACCATATTGCAAGCCTCTGTCCAGCCAACATCTAGCTATGAGCAGCTATTTCCACCAGCGTCAGGAGGTATTTTTCTGGCCCTGGTATGATTTCCGAGCGGGCAGCTCAATAATAAACTCTGTATACTTACCCAACTCAGAACGGCAGGTTATAGTGCCCTTCATTTGTTTTATAGCTCCTGCACACAGGTTTAACCCTAGGCCTGTGCTTCTATGTTCGGGCGCATAAAAAGGAGTAAAGATATGCTGCAAATCATCAGGTCTGATTCCTCTGCCACCATCCCATATATGTAAGCAGCGCCCTTCAATAGTAATGCGAATTGGTACTCCCGCCCCTCCATACTTTAGGGCGTTACCAATGATATTTTCTAAAACACATTGCATCATAGCAATAGAACCAAAAAACTCTATATCTTTAGGTGCATATACTGTAATACGCTCCCGCTCTGATATTGGTAACTCTAGTAATTCCAAAGCTGTGTTTATACAACTTTTTAATGAATAAACTCCCTCATCACCAATTACTCCATGATTAGAAATAGCAGTCAATAAAGTGTTTACTGTTTTAAGCCCTCCGCGCGAGATTGTTTTTAAGCCTGCAATAATTTCACCTATGACTTCCCAATCAGAAGTACGCATTTTAATGAGATAATATTGCTCATCTTTATCTTTCTCCAAAGGAGTGGCATATATATCCTCTAATATACCAGCAGCGGTATAGACAGAAGCTAGTGGACCACGTGACTCATGAGCAATGGTACTGCCGAACATTTTCATTACTACAATTTCGTGCTCTTGCGCTTTACGCCAGCTTAAGGCTGCACATACAGTAATTATAATATAGAAGACAAACATCAGCCCAGAAGTTGCATCCTCTAACACAAGTGGCATAGGCGCTCCTAATAACAGTATTCGTAGAGTATAAAGCATAGCACCACTTAATATTCCTACTACAGTTAGCACCATGATGCTTACACTATCAACAAAAGAGGCTAATAAAAATAATGCCACTCCAAAGTTCAGTAGCCATACACTAATACTGAGCATGCTACCATTAAAATGCATTAGAAGTTCATAGGTACTAAGTAGTGGCAAGCACCATACTAGCATGCCTTGCCATATTAGTGGAAGATAACGCTGACGGAAGCGTGGCTTCCAAGCCGCTTGCATTGCTAATGCCACACAACCTATAGCACCTGTGCTGCGTAAAAACATTTCTATAGACCATCCAAGATGCTTATAACTAAGCATCTTGGGCTCATACATTAAAATCACTAATGGGAATAGTAAGTAGAAAAAAACAAGATTAGCAAAGCTATAGTATAGGGGGTGACATTGTTGCACTCCGCGTTCGGCAAATATCATTAGTACTTGTAGTTTATGGACCTTCAAATAGCACCATAACGCATATAAGCGCTTGCGTATTGTAGGGCGTTTAGTGTAAAGATTAAAGCGCTTAGCAGTAGAGAGGCTATGTATGTAAATAACAAACAACACACTACCACCGCAAGTAAGAGCAACAAACTCTCCTGCTGCCCAGGCTCCTGCCATACTAAATACCAGTATAATAGAAACAACAAAAAGTAGTGAGAGTCTTCCTACTGCCTGCGACAAAAAAGCGATCATGCTACCTTCCTTAAATATCTACTATACTAAAGCAAAATTCTATAAAATATGCTTTGTTAATAAATTATAAATTCAAGCATAATATTTTGATATTATGTAAGGGCATTATAGCCTTTACTTAAATAATTGTCAAATACCTTGGGTTAATACATTTAGGCTTTAATGTGATAGCTAGAAAAGAAATAAGTAATACCAAGCTTAGGATTAGATAAAGTATGCTATGGCTTAAAAGTGGCAACTATAGGGTCGTTGCGAGCCCCTAGGGGGCCAACCTAGAAACACTAATATTTAATGAATCACCATGCACCCCTTAGGCTCGTGATTGTAAAATAGAGATATGGTATAGTGTTGGTTGAGCAGAAAGGCTTATGGCAGCAGGTATGCGTACTATTTAAACACTTTACTGAAATCCCACTTGTGGGAATGGATCCTTGTCTTGGATTGCGATGCCCCTTCGGTGCTCGCAACGACGGTTTTCTCCACTCTACACCACTATCCTAATCAAAAAACTGGGGTAAAAGGGCGCCGCTTCAAACACTCACAATTAAAGAGCATGAAAATAAAGTCAAAGTTTTAAATTGATAAAAATGAGAGAGTACTTAGCTGCTATGTGAACTTAATATTGTTAGCTATATATGAAATGTAAAGAGTTTTGAAAGGACCTTGCTTCTAAGCCTGGCAGCAACCTACTCTCCCATGCCTTAAGACATAGTACCATCGGCGATGAAGGGGGTCACTTCTGAGTTCGGGATGGTTTCAGGTGTTACGCCTTCTCTATAACCACCAGGCTAAGAAGCAAGATCGAAACGTAAGTAATAATAAGTAAGCATTGAATCTCTACAGCTTAATACTGCACGCAATATCAAGCATCAGTTAAATCAATCGTGCTATTAGTACTGGTTAGCTTAATAGGTTACCCTACTTATACACCCAGCCTATCAACGTAGTAGTCTACTACGGCACTAATTGGGAAAACTAGTTTTGAGGTGGGTTTCACGCTTAGATGCTTTCAGCGTTTATCCCTTCCATACTTAGCTACCCAGCGCTGCTCCTGGCGGAACAACTGGTACACCAGTGGTATGTCCAACTCGGTCCTCTCGTACTAAAGTCAGATCCTCTCAATTTTCCTTACAC
>JANPII010000154.1:0-2446 GCA_031424915.1 Pseudomonadota bacterium | reverse complement strand
ATGCAAAAGAGCCTATCGATTATCAAAATGCTCTGAACTGGCTTACAGATGGTGCCTTTAAAGGAAATAAAAGATCCCAATATGTTCTTGCCCGATTGCTTGAAGAAGGTAAGAAAGGAGCCGATGGTAAAGAATATATTCAACCCAATCATGAGCAAGCTCAGTCTATGCTTTATTTGTCTTCGGCTAATGACTACGGTCAGGCTGAATACGAATTAGCGGAGCATTTGGCTCGAAGTTTTAATGAGGGTTTAAGTATTGACGTTAAGAAACATAAACTTGCTTTGATTCGGCAACTGTATCAAGGTGCCGCTGCAAATCGGGTAGCGCAAGCGTTATTACCTTTAGCATTTTATAATGCCATGGATTCAGACCAAGAGCGACAAGCAAATGCGTTTAAGGTTGCTGATGAGCAAGCGCAAACGGGGGACGAGAATGCGGCACTATTGCTCGGTATGCTTTATGATCGTGGTATTGGTGTAAGCCGAGATCCTGCTAAGGCAATGTTTTGGTATCAAAAGTCAGGGCAAAACGCAGTGAGTCAATTTATTTTAGGTACTTATACCACTGAAGGGAAAGGAGTGCCTAAAGACAGTGAAAAAGGCAAGGATCTTCTGGCTCAGTCTGCTGACGCCAAATTTTCTTATGCCAATTTTAATTTAGCAGTACTCAAACAACACGCGGAGCAGGACTTCCTTCCTGAATTAATTAAGGCTTATAGCTTAGGAAATAGTCATGCAGGGATCGTTTTAGCAGATTATTATCTATCCGCAAATCAAGGCCCAGAACACTCTGATGCAGAAAAAATGCAACAAGCCAAAGAAATCTATGCAAAATTGGCGGAAAAAGGAGACGAGTACGCGCAATTAAAATTGGGATATATGTTGGATAAAGGATTAGGGGACAAAGCCGATCCTATTGCCGCGCAACGCTGGTTCACGGCCGCTGCAGAACAAGGTAATCCGATGGCGCAATATTTATTGGGGCAATGGTACCAATTGGGTGTTGTTGGCGAGCCAGATTATACTTTAGCTAAGGAATGGTATAAAAAAGCGGCCAATCAATTATCAAAAGCCTCTGTAGCGTTAGGGTTTATTTATGAGACGGTAGACGATAATTACCCCGAAGCAATAAAAGCCTATGAGCAAGCTGCTGCAAAAGGAGATATTTTAGCAGACTATAATTTGGCGTTGATATACGAATATGGCAAAGGTGTTGCCATTGATTATCCAAAAGCCAAATCCTTGTTTACCGATGCTGCTGGCAAAGGAATTGATGAGGCAATGAATCAATTGGGCGGCATGGCTTTGTATGGTTTAGGACAAGATCGCAACGAAGAGCAGGCTATATCTTGGTATAAAAAAGCCGCATCCTTAGGTAATGCAAATGCTTTATATTCCTTAGGATTGTTGTCTGAAACCGGTGTAGGGCTCAAACTTGATTTTCCGGATGCATTGAAGTATTACAAAGAAGCGTCGGAACAAGGAAATGAAAAAGCGATGTTAGCTTTAGCCAGAATGTATCATTATGGGGTAGGTGTTCCTCAGGATCGCAAGATGTCAGTAAGTCTTTATCAAAAACTTGCAGATCGCCAAAATGCCTATGCGCAATATCAACTGGCTACCTGCTATATGGATGGAACTATGGGTGAGCGTTCCGTTGATAAAGGCAAACAATTGCTGAAACAAGCGAGCGACAACGGCAATGTACAAGCACGTAAAGCATTGCAACGTTTAGAGGCAGAACAAGGGCGTGTGAGCTTTATTGAGCCTGTTCTTATTAATAGCGTACCGTTAATGGCGGGAGAATCCCCCGCATTAATGTATCTTGATGCAATGAATGAGTGGAATCGCGGTGATGAAGTTTTATCCCGTATGATGTTACAGCGGTTAGTAACGCAATACCCTCTATTTGCTCCTGCAAGGCACATTTATGAGCAATTAAATGAGGCGCAGCGCGGTAGTATTTATAGTTAGTTTTTTCTGGGCGAATCAAGGATAGGCTATGAAATATTTTGTAACTTTTGGTGCGCAAGATTCTGATGCAGATGGTAATCCTTTGTGGCATTCTTTCCTTTTGCTGTCCCAGCAGAAAGATGGAGCAGATCAATTGGAAGTTTATGATCATTGGGGATTTTATGGCTTACCATCAACTGATGGAGAAGGGATTAAGAAATCTATAAAGAAAAAGTTGCTTATGGATACTAATGTTTATGGTAATCATGGCATGTTAATACATGAAAAGCTTCGCTTTTTGGATCTAGGCAGGGGCTTTCTGATGAGACACGGAAGTTATTAATTTTAGATAAGGACTGTTGTGAACAAGCAAGACCAATAATAAAAAAATTACAGGCTCTAGATTGGTTTTTACGTAATGCCAATGTACCTGAACAATATCAACTATATAAAAATGACTTAATCGAACAAGTGGTTGAATGCTATACCGC
>JANPII010000153.1:0-2376 GCA_031424915.1 Pseudomonadota bacterium | reverse complement strand
AAAATATACTACCAGAGCAAGCTTTATAACATACATCACATACTCGCCGCGACTTGGCTGCTGTGCCACGGACATAATCTTAATACCCAGCAATGAGACATATAGCATCAGAGCGGCAAACACTATGGAGCGCATATTCTGCTGTACCCTGGCAAAAAATGGCTTGTCCTGCGTACCATCTATGCCTTTAGGGTTAATAAACACCCGAAGTAATATATCTTTTATGCAGCCCACAACCGTGCTGGTAAAGTGCATATCACTTTTTAAGAAAGCCTTTATTGGGTACCCTGTATGTCCTTCTTCATCTATATCTGTCAATACCTTGCTCAGCCCTACTAAATCTGTGCGACCTTTTAGGAAATACTCACATCTGGTGCCGCTAATATATCTAAGTAAAGCTGGGTCAATATCAGGCTCTTCTAAAGGAGGGGCAACCGATCCACAGCCTATTCTTATAGGCATAAGTAGATTAGGTGCCACAACACACATTCTCACTTTACCTGCGTCCGTATCGTACGTATAGTATGCATGCAGCTCTATAGAACCACTACGCATTGTACTTTTTTCCCCTGCTTTCAGCCACAAGGTGGCATTTTCGTCTGCAAAAGGATCGCATCGGGTGCGGCCGTGGCCGAATCTATAAGCTGAGTTTCCTGTATCAATTAATAGTAGCTGGCCAATATGAGATTGCATATCTTGGAAATTCTGCGGAGTTATAGAACTATTATTACAATAGCTAGAGCTTGCGCCCATATATCCATATGCCCTTCCTATATTTACATCATTAGAGGTACCAGGAATAATATTGCCTTGTAGTGACACATCATAAGTTGGATCACAGGTAAAATAAAATGGCGCATCTATATTCGTTACGCTATTAAGCACTCCGTTTTCCCATTTTTTAGTCACAGGGTTCTGCACGCATTGCATCGTCTTATTTTTGATGTTAAGCCACTCATGAGGTTGCATAATATACACATTATTGCATATGTCTTGCACTACCATAGCCTCTATGGCCATTGCGAGTAATGCAAACAACGTAGTAACAGGATTGGACAATGCAGCGCTATAACCCACAACACGAGCCGTTATAGCTAAACCCATACCGAATTTAACACTGCTATCATCTTGCACAGTTTGTTTGCTCAGAATTATGGGTATATAAGTATTGTCATAATCGCTAAGATCTTTATATGCCTTGTCTAGGGTAATACAATCAACCATGCTAGATAAGTAAGCACCGCCCGCTTCATCACTTATACTATTTTCAAATTCCATCATGCTGCTAAAGGCATAAGCGTGCTGATAGGGCAGCAACCCTATAATCATCATTACATAAAGATAAAAGCTCTTAAGGTTCATCACGCTCCTTCAGCTTGGCTAAAAACCTAGGTATCCAGATTTTAGGATCATCACCATATTTACTACGCACTTCATCCAGCACTATCACTGTTTCTGCCCTACCAGATAGTATACTAATTACATCGTCCATACCAGAAAGATCAATAGTAGCGACAACTGCATCATTTCCCTGTTTTATTAGGAAAAAACGGCTGCCGGGGTCAGTCGTTCTGATTAACTGATATTCGCGCTCACTTAACATAAATACTGTGCGATAAGCTGCGGTTGCCTTGAGGTTTGGTAGAAAGATTTGAGTAGCGGTTTGCTGAATTAATGTATCACTGATTGCACTCTTACTAGCATCTTCAACACTTTGTGTTGCAAATACAACAAATGTATTTAATTTTCGCAATACCTTTAACCAGTCTTTGATTTTCGGTGCAAATACCGGATTATCAATAAGAGCCCATGCTTCATCTAGCACGATCATACAAGGCGTGCCATCTAACGATAGATTAATACGATGAAACACATATAATAATACCGGACCTAAACTAGATTTATCTTTCAGCAATTCCCCCATCTCAAAGCCAAAGACACTTGCTTTACCAAAATCTATTATGTCCGTCTCATTATCAAAGACGTTAGCATGTGAGCCTTTACTATGCCACATTGCTAGTCGTCCAGCTAGAGTGCCAGGCCCTCCTAATCCAAAAAATGGAGCAATATTACGCAAGCGGCGATCCTTGTGATCTAACTTGTAATTGCCATTAATAGCCGCACTGATAATAGCTATATCCTCAGAGCTTACTACTTCACCATTAGTTGATACCAATTGCCGCAGCCAATCCATAAGAAACGCTCTGTTTTCACCCGTATCAGGAAGCTGCAGGGGATTGAAACCGCAAGCACGCCCAGGGTTAATTACTGTATAATTACCCCCTAACGCTCGCAGAAAAATTTCGGCGCCACGGTCTTTATCAAAGAAGAACAGACGGCAGCGAAACTTCTGCGCCTGTGCACATAAGAAGTTCA
>JANPII010000152.1:0-5305 GCA_031424915.1 Pseudomonadota bacterium | reverse complement strand
GACCGCGGGCGGGTGTGGCGGATCGTGTACACGGGGAAAGGGAATACTGAGAACGCGATGCTCTACTCGGGTCCGTCCGGTTTCGAGGATACCGTCTCGCCCAACCTCGAAGTGCAAAGACAGGCACATCTACGTTATGCGGCGAAGTACGGCTCACCGGACGCCAAGAGGCGTTTATGGGGTGTGCAGAACCTCATTTTCGCGCAGCGCAAGTATGACCAGAGCAGGAGCGAATGAGATTGACAACGGTGGAGAAAACAGAAAAGCCCTTTATTTTTCGTGGTTTAATAAAATGTGCGGTGTCAGGGCGTATGGTAACTTCCGACATTAAAAAGGGTAAGTACATTTATTTAATATGCCGCAATCCGGATAAACCAAAAGAGAAAGTATTTGTATCCGAAAGCACAATATTAGACAGAATTAAGGAAGTATTTGAATCTTTGCAGATTGCCCCTGAGCTTATGGAAGCTATTACCGACCATCTTAAACAGAGCCATGATGCTGAGAAGGAGTATCACGCAAATGCAATAAAGGAATTGGAGCAGGAGAGCCGCAGAATGCAGATGAAATTGGATGCTTTATTAGATCATCTCTTGGAGAAGAGAATTACTACGGAAGTTTATGACAAGAAATGCAAAGAGCTTAAGGAAAGACAATATAATATTAACGCTAAACTCAAGCAGCATATCAAGGCAGATGATTCTTTTAAAATAACAGTTTCCATGGTGCTTACATTGGCTTCACGTGCGGCGGTATTATTTGAGAGTTCGAAAATAGAGCAGAAACGTAAGTTGATAGGATTGGTGTTTTCGAACTTACAATTGAGGGGCCATAAGCTAGAGTTTTCCTTGTGTAGGCCATTTGATATGATGGTGAACTTGGAGAGTTGTCAAGAATGGCTGGGACGGCAGGATTCGAACCTGCGCATGGCGGTACCAAAAACCGCTGCCTTACCGCTTGGCTACGTCCCATTATAATACCAAATCTAGGAAATAACTATACACTTGAAGCGGCGCCTATTTGGTAATTTTACCATACCATTTTCGCGCCAGTATATTAAATACAGGCGTCTCAAGTGATATGCCAAAATTCCACAAAAATTCTTGCTTCAACTGTGCACCTATTTCCTAGACTTGGTATAAGCACCTCAGGCCTTATTAATAGCAAATCATATGGCATATAGCAAGAGGTTTATACAAACTTTTCAGAAGAAGCCTTCTGGCTTGGGTTGTTTCGCCTCTAGGGAGGCGAGTTTAAAGTTAATAAACCATCGTATCACTGCTATCTAAAATTTCAGCTTCACCCTTAGCAATTAAGGATTTGGCAGTATTTATAATCTCCGACTGGGCATGGTCCACATCACGCAATTTAACAGGGCCCATACTCTCTATATCTTCTATCATAATTTTAGCAGCACGCTGGGACATATTATCCATAAATAGTTTGCGGATTTCCTCTGAGGCACCTTTTAGGGCTAAAGCTAATTTGCCTTTATCGGCTACTTTTAATACAGATTGTATTCCAACTGCATTAAGGCGCTTAAGGTCCTCAAATGTAAACATCAGGCCCTTAATACGATCTGCCATACTGGTGTCGTACTGTTCCATCATAGACATAAAGGTCGCTTCATGAGTACGATCAAAGTTATTAAATATCTCAGCAAGGAGCTGGTTGTTATCAGATTTTTGCGATTTAGAAAGGGTGCTAATAAATTCTGTGCGCAGAGTACGTTCTACTCTGTCTAGTATTTCCTTCTTCACTGGATCCATTACCAGCATTCGTTTCATAATTTCAAATGCGAATTCAGGGCTTAGTAGTACCAAAACTCCAGAGGCTTGCTGGGGATTTAATCGACTCAAAATTAAAGCAGCAGTTTGGGGATATTCATTTTTAAGATAGTTAGCTAGAATATCCTCACTGACGTTGCCAAGCTTATCCCAAATATTGCGACCTGCGGGCCCTCTTATATCTTCTAGTATACCTTCTACCTTTTCTTTCCCTAGCACACGACGTAAAAAGCGTTCTGTATTCTGTAGGTTGCCTACAAATGAGGCAGTATCAATTAAGTTACTATGGAACTCTGTGACCAGGCCTTCCACTACATCAGATTGTACTGTACCAAGCTTGCTCATAGCTTGGGATATAAGTTTAATTTCTTCCTCATCTAGTAATTCAAATATTTTCGCTGCTGTTTCCTGCTGCACCATTAGCATCAGCATCGCTACTTTATTTATCCCCTCTGACATCTATTATTTACTCCTGATACAACCAATTGCGGATAATTGCTACTGAATCCTCTGGATTTTGCTCGATTGCCTCATTTAGCCGTTTAATTAGGCTGCTACGCCTAGTCTCATCCAATATTGTCGTGGTATCCAATAAATTAGTATCAACATTAGTTGCTACAACATTGGAATGAACATGGGCTTCAGCTTTGGCCAGCATTTCTGCTTCACGTGTTTGGCGCTCTTCTTCATGTCGCTCCTTAAGAAGGTCCAGGGTACGTGTAACTATTGGTCTGATGATCAACATAAGTACTAAGATCATTACTACGCCAATAACTACAGTCTGCAATACGTTTTGTAGATCACTTTTAATCCAATCAGTGATGCTTTCCTTATTTGGTAATGCTGCAAATTCCGAAGCAAAGCGTAAGTTGGCGAGCTCCAAAGCATCACCGCGCTGTGCGTCGAAGCCAACGGCAGAAATAATTAGGCTACGTAATTTTGCCATTTCTTCGGGATTACGTTCTTTATAGGTAGCCACGCCAGTTTGAGGGTCAATATCATATATCCCATCTACTATTACAGCGATCGATAGCTTTTTTACATGTCCGCCTTCTACTACTTTATTAGAAATAGTACGGCTAATTTCATAATTAGTAATTTCGTCAGTGCGAGATTTATCACGGGTAGTACCACTGCCTTGAAGTGTATTATTAGGCAGGTTATTTGCAACAGACAATGAGTCACTTGCGGCGTTCTCTTTATCTGCTTCTTCACTTACTTTGCGTGAGCGTAGAACTTGGCCATTAGGGTCAAATGTCTCAGTATTTACTACCTCTCGGTCAAAATCTATCGCAGCAGCTACATTTACTTTAGCCTTACCTATGCCTACCGAACGTTCTACCAGCTCCGTAATTTCGCTCTCGAGCTTTTCCTCCAGCTTAAGCTGATATTCAGCTGCGGTGCTGGAAAGGCCAGAGGGCTCCTGCATTTCAGCAGAGCCTATCTTAAGGGGACGACCTAAATTATCTACAATCGCTACATTCTCAGCATTTAGGCCTGGTACGGCATGCGCTACCAAATAGCTAATAGCAGCAACCTCAGTACGACTTAGATTTTGCCCACCTTTAGTTTTAACCACAACAGAGGCAGTGGGTTCGGTATTGAGTTTAGAAAATAGTTCTTTTTTAGGGATTACAAGATGAACGCGTGCATGTTCAATTGGGTTTAGGCTGGCAATTGTTCTAATTAGCTCTCCTTCCAAAGCGCGCACCAAGTTTACATTATGTACAAACTGGGAGGAGCCTAAAGGCTCGGATTTATCGAATATTTCATATCCTACAATATTACCTGAATGAGGTATACCATCCTGTGCAAATGCCATCCTTAGATTAAATACCTTTCTGCTGGGTACCATAATTTGCTTGCCGTCGGCAGTAGATTCGTACGGAACTTCCATGCTCTGCAAACGTGATATAATCATGTTGCTGTCTTCAATGCTTAAATCGGAGTACATCGGCACCATAATAGGGGCAGTTAGTCTACTTACGGTAAAGCCTATTATGCCTAGCAATAACAGCAAAGCAAAAACCAGTGGGACGAACTTTCCGTTTTTTAGAGTGTGTAAAAACTCCATAAATATCAACCGCTTACAGTTAGTTGCAAATTATTATCGTTATATTGCAAGGCAAAGTAAAGCCTAAAGTATTAATACCAAGTCTAGGAAATAGGTACACACTTAAAGCAAGAATTTTTGTGGAATTTTGGCATATCATTTGAGCCGCCTGTATTGAACATACTGGCACGAAAATGGTAGGTTAAAATTACCAAAAGGGCTTCAAGTGTATAGTTATTTCCTAGACTTGGTATAAGCCTAATCTTTGGGTGTGGAAGGGTGCGATGTTGTATTATTGTATATTTTGACTTTAATATCAATATTATAAAAAAATCTAATATTAATGATTGCTATAGAGCCGAAGTAGTGGTATAATACCGACCAAGTATAAAAGTATATTAAAATTAAGTTAAGATACGTGTGCGGCCAATAGTAAAAGAGCAGGCACATATATGAATATATATAAAATGATGAGGAAAAATGTTTGGAAAGATTTTTAATAATAATCGGTTTAGTAATATTCCAAATATATTAAGCCCCGATAAGGACAAAAATCTAGCACATAATGTATCGTCTAGTCTACAAATTTCGCCGAGACTGAATGCAGGGCCTTCGCTCTTAGATCCTGAGGGTGTCTTGGGACTAATAAGTGTGGAATCACCATTCAATATATCTACAGATGTAGAGGGGGAGTCAAACCCAGTATCACCCCAAGTTGGAAATAATAAAGTAGAGGAGCAGATAGTCACACTCGAGGTGCGTACTACAGAGGGGGAGGCAGACAACTTAGGTGTAGCGCCAACGGATAATGTAGGAGTTAATCCGAAGCCTGCAGGCATAGAAACAGCAGTAACTCTAGTGGATTCTGATGAAGAGAGCGAGAATGAGAAAGATGGCTCACCAGACATTCAGCAAGATAATGAAATAGAAGGGAACTCCACAAGTTCTGAGGTAGAGAGCGATGATGAAGGGAATACCACAGAAGATAATGAGTCTGAGGAAAAAGAGCATAAAGTCACAGTAACAGCAGTAACTCCAGTGGATTCTGATGTAGAGAGCGAGAAAGATGGCTCCGGAGATCATGAGCCAGAAGTAGAGCCAGACACAACCGCGACATCTACGGAGACTCAGACAGACAACTTAGGTGGAGCGCCAACACATAACCCAGAAGTTAAGCAGGAGTCTGAAGTCACAAAAACAGCAGTAACTCCAGTGGATTCTGATGTAAAGAGCGAGAACATAGCAGTAGAAACTCCTCTTAATGAAGAGAGCGAGAATGAGAAAGATGGCTCCGAAGATGAAGTAGGGTCAGAAGAAAATAACCTGGTAAAAGAGCCGACGAACGCAGAAACAGCAGGAACTCCAGTGGATTCTAAGAAAGTAGAGCCAGAGCCACAACAAGATACGCCTAAGAAAGAACATGCCAAATTAAAAACTGGAGTGTTGGCTACTACCAGCGTATTGG
>JANPII010000151.1:0-2638 GCA_031424915.1 Pseudomonadota bacterium | reverse complement strand
CTGTAATCTTTTAGCTGAGAGTTGGTATAACTACAGCACAGATCTCCCCTCTAAAACATATGCCGCGAGGCCAGCAAGCAGCTAAAAATAATAACCAAACTAAAACACAAGGCAGAAGACACTACCAGGCCTTTTAATCTAAACAGGAGCATAGATGACTAACAAATTTTTTAATGAAATAACAAAAAGCATAGAGTGGAATGGCAAAACTCTAACTATTTCCACAGGTAAAATGGCTCGCCTTGCAGAGGGAGCGGTAGTGGTACAAATGGGGGACACAGTTGTACTGTGCGCAGTAACTGCAGCTAAACAAGCAAAAGAAGGAATAGATTTCTTCCCTTTAACCGTAAACTTAATAGAAAAGTTTTATGCAGGCGGTAAAATCCCTGGTGGCTTCAAAAAACGTGAAGGTGCAGCAACAGAGCGTGAAGTTCTTGGTTCTCGCCTTATTGACCGACCAATTAGGCCTCTATTTCAAGAAGGTTTCAATAATGAAGTGCAGATTTGCTGCACTGTAGTATCATATGACCCAGACTGTGAATCTGACATATTAGGCCTAATCGGCGCTTCTGCAGCGCTTGCAATTTCTGGCCTGCCTTTCTTAGAGCCGGTTGCTGGTGCAAGGGTTGGATATATTGACGGTGAATATGTACTTAATCCTACTATGACACAAGCAGCGCAAAGCAAACTTGAATTAATTGTAGCGGGCACCCAGAGTTCAGTACTAATGGTAGAATCTGAAGTGCAGCAGCTTTCAGAAGAAGTGATGCTTGGCGCAGTTATGTATGGTCACGAACAGATACAACCTGTCATTGCGATGATTCAAGAATTAGCAAAAGAAGCAGGTAAGCCACGCTGGGATGTTGTGCTAAAAGACAAAAAAGCGCTAAGCACCCAGATTGAGTCGGAGTATAGCAAAGCTTTAGAAGCAGCTTACAAGAAAGCAGAAAAATCAGTAAGACGTGAATTGATTGCTGAGATTAAAGCTAAAATGATTGAGAAATTTGTACAGGATCAAGGCTTGCTAGAATTTGACGTCAATAGCTGCTTTAAAAAGCTAGAAAAAAAGATTGTACGTGGCCAGGTCATTAAAAACAACCTGCGTATAGATGGCAGAGACCCAGATACCATCCGCCCAATTGTATGCGAAGTAGATCTATTGCCTAGGCCTCATGGCTCCGCCCTCTTTACACGTGGTGAGACCCAAGCACTTGTTGTGACCACCTTAGGTATAAAGCAAGATGAACAATTAGTAGATAACGTCAAAGAGAATACTACGGAGAAGTTTTTACTACACTATAATTTCCCCCCTTACTCTGTAGGCGAAGTAGGAGCAATGCGTGGGCCAGGTCGACGTGAAATCGGACATGGCAACTTAGCTGCCCGTGCTTTACGCCCTGTGCTACCAGCATGGGATGATTTTTCTTACACCATTCGTGTAGTCTCAGAAATTACCGAATCTAATGGCTCCTCTTCCATGGCAACAGTATGCGGTGGTGGATTATCAATGATGGCTGCAGGAGTGCCCCTAATAGCACCTGTTGCAGGCATAGCCATGGGACTAATATTAGAAGGCAAAGACTTTGTGGTATTATCAGACATCTTGGGTGATGAAGATTACTTAGGTGACATGGACTTTAAGGTAGCTGGTACTGCAGAAGGCATAACCGCTCTACAAATGGACATTAAGGTCAATGGCATTAATAAAGAGATTATGGAAGTAGCCCTAGCCAAAGCTAAAATAGGCCGTATGCATATCCTAGACAAGATGAATGGAGTTCTAGGACAAGCTCGAACTGAGCTTAGTGGCAACGCTCCACGCATCACTACAATTAAGATCGATAAAGACAAAATCAGAGAAGTTATTGGCAGTGGTGGTAAAGTTATCCGTGAGCTGTGCGAGCGTGCCAATGCTAAGATCGATATAGAAGATGATGGTACTATCAAAATTGCAACAGTAACAGCCGAAGATACGGCACTAGCTTTGCAATTAATTAGCGCCATCGTTGCCACACCCGAAGTTGGTAAGATTTACGAAGGTAAAGTAGTAAAGATTACAGATTTTGGTGCGTTTGTGAACTACCTTGGTAATCAAGAAGGATTGCTACATATCAGCGAGATGGGTAGTGGAGAGCGTGTTGCTAAGGTCACCGATATTGTCCAAGAAGGGCAGACGATAAGTGTAAAACTATTATCTGTTGAAAGAAATGGCAAGGTACGCTTAACCATGCGCTTAGATAGTGAAATACCACCAAGCGATGGCTCAGGTAGTGGGCCGAGTGGTGAGCGTAAAGGACGCAAGCCAGAACGCAGTGGGGGACGCAGTAACCGGAGCGAGCGTGGCGAACGGAACGAACACAGTGATCGTAACGAACGCAGCAGTAGCACCGAGCGTAGTAGCCCACCCCGCGAAAAGGAGGAAACAACTCCTCAAGAACAAGCACCTAAAGAACATAAACGTCCGCGCAATGATGAAGAAAATAATGAAGGTAGTGGTTCCACTAGCAGCTCTAAGAAAAGAAGATTCTTTTAATTATTGTAAGGTAGCTGTTTAGTTGAGTTGACGAAAACACCAGTGAAATGTCATTGTGTGGCTTTGACCACACAGGAGAATATCACTGGATCCTGGATAGCCTCT
>JANPII010000150.1:0-5215 GCA_031424915.1 Pseudomonadota bacterium | reverse complement strand
GGTAATGGCGATGGTCTGATTAAGTATTCTGCTACTGCCAACGAAGTAAACCTAGCGTGGCAACACCTATCACTTGGCAAAGTATTAGGAGCAAATTTTGCTTCTGTGAACCGCACAAGTATAGTTACCCTAGTAGGTACTAACGCACCATCTTCTAAGAGAGCTGGTGTAGGTTATATATTAATTAACGATTCCGCCGGTGGTGGTACAGCTACTACTCCTAACTTTGAAGCAGATAAAAACGTTATCTATGCTGGTAAACAAGCAAGTACCGATTCATTATTTAATGGTGCCCTAAGTCCAGATGATGCGTTCAGCATTGACCAAAAAATGGATGATGCTTTTGCTGATAACAGCACTGCAAACGTAGTATTCAAAGGTATTGACAGCGGCACGGTACGCGGTAAAAACGGTAACGATTCTGGTACTGGTACTGCAGTTACTGCAAACGTTTGTTATGTACAACCTGGTGGCGGTACTAACCCGTTTGGGTATAACGTCGGTGGTACTGGCGTTACCGGTACAATATGCCGTTTAGGTGTAGCTGTAAACTAATCAAGGATCTTGCTTACTAATGACTATAACCAGTACCCGCAAGAATTGTTTTGATACTTGCGGGTACTGTTTTATAGACCCAAAGAATATCACGATGTTAGGAGGCTTTATGGCTATTTCACAACCAAACACACAAAAGACAACACAGGGTTTCACCTTAGTTGAATTGTCTATTGTAATACTAATTATCGGTTTATTAATTGCTGGTATCGCTGCGGGTACGCAGATGATACGACAAGCAGAATTACGTTCTATCATCAGCGATTTTTATAATTTTACTATCGCATACAACAATTTCCAGACTAAATATAGAGCTGTACCTGGCGATATGAGCGTTGCTTCTGCCTATTTCCCTACTACATGTGCTACTACAACATCTACTGCAGCAGGTGCGGGTTGTAACGGTAATGGCGATGGTCTGATTAAGTATTCTGCTACTGCCAACGAAGTAAACCTAGCGTGGCAACACCTATCACTTGGCAAAGTATTAGGAGCAAATTTTGCTTCTGTGAACCGCACAAGCGTAGTGACGTTGATAGGCACTAACGCACCTCAATCTAAAAGAAATGGGGTAGGTTATATACTAATTAACGATGCTGCCGGTGGTGGTACAGCTACTACTCCTAACTTTGAAGCAGATAAAAACGTTATCTATGCTGGTAAACAGACAACCACCAACTCATTATTTAATGGCGCTCTAAGCCCAGAAGACGCATTTAGTATTGACCAAAAAATGGACGATGGTTTTGCTGATAACACCACTGCAAATGTAGTATTCAAAGGTATTGATAGCGGTACTATGCGTGCTAAAGATGGTAATGAGGCCAGTGGTACTAACGTTTGCTATGTACAACCTGGGGGTGGTACTAACCCATTTGGATATAACATTGGTGGCAGTGGGGTGACTAGCACGATATGTCGTCTAGGGGTGGCGGTTAATTAATGCCAAGTTTAGGAAATGACTCCAAATTATTTTCTGAAGTTGATTGCATAAATGGGATTTATGCGCTAATAATGGCGTGCGTTTATGTTGTATAAGTTAGGTAATTGATCATGGGAGTCGCGCTCAACAAGTTCTCTAGGATGCTAGGGTTATCCGCCGCAAATATGGGTATGGATTTAGGTACTGCTAATACCTTAGTATATGTAGAAGGCCAAGGGATAAAGCTGAATGAACCTTCAGTAGTGGCATTCGTATATGTAAAAGGAGTAATGGTGCCAATTTCTTACGGACGTCAAGCTAAGATGATGTTGGGTCGAACCCCAGAAGAAATTAATGCAATACGTCCCCTTAAAGATGGGGTTATTGCGGATTTTCGTGCCGCCGAAGAAATGATTAAACATTTCATTGGGATGGTCAATAAACATAGGTTTGTTGGGCGGCCACTAGTAATCGTATGCGTACCATATGGCTCTACACCAGTGGAGCGGAGAGCTATTCAAGATGCAGTAGAAAGTGCAGGTGCACGTGAAGTATATCTGATCTTTGAACCAATGGCAGCGGCAATCGGTGCTAACCTTCCAGTCACCGAACCCACAGGTTGTATGATAGTTGACATCGGAGGGGGAACGACTGAAGTAGCGGTAATCTCACTAGGGGGCATAGTGAAGTCTAAGTCTATACGCGTAGGCGGAGATTCATTCGATGAATCAATTGTCTCTTATATCCGCAAGTATTATAATTTGCTAATTGGGGAATCAACAGCCGAGCGCATTAAGAAGACAATCGGTGCTGCATGTATTGGCACTGAGGCGCCGCGTTCCATGGAAATTAAAGGACGCGATCTAATGCATGGCATACCTAAGGAAGTTACGTTGACTGAACATCAAGTAGCAGAAAGTTTACAAGAGCCAGTTAATCAGATATTACAGGTCGTACTCAATTTGTTAGGCGACGCTCCACCCGAGCTATCTTCTGATATTGTTGAACGCGGTATTGTAATGACAGGAGGAGGAGCACTGTTGACAGGCTTAGATCGAGTACTAAGCCAAGGGACTGGGCTTGGTGTCTCAATTGCAGATGAGCCTTTATCTTGTGTAGCTTTAGGCACAGGCAAGGTGCTAGAAAATTTAAATGAGTTAGGACACGTGCTATTTAAGCAAGACTAAGGACATTTCGTATTAAACAAGGAATAAGTAGTATGACTATAGATCTAAGAAATTATAAAGATGACATATTGTTTGTGCCATTAGGGGGCACTAATGAAATAGGGATGAATCTCTCCTTATACCAATACAAAGGCAAGTGGCTCATAATTGACCTCGGCATTGGCTTTGCTGATGATTGTCACCCAGGGGTTGATGTACTGGTGCCAGATATTAGCTTCTTGGCTAAGCACAAAAAAGATTTGGTTGGTATGGTAATTACTCATGCCCATGAAGACCATTTAGGCGCAGTCCAATATTTGTGGCAAGAACTAGAGTGCCCCGTTTATACCACCCCTTTTGCAGCAGCAGTGCTAAAAGCAAAGCTAAGTGAAATGGGCAAGAAAGATCAAATACCAACTATTGAGATTAGCAGCAATATTCGCTTCAAGGTTGGGCCATTTGAGCTAGAAGCCATAGGCCTAACACATTCAGTACCTGAGATGCACGCCATTGTGCTACATACTGATATTGGCCCAATCTTCCATACTGGGGACTGGAAGTTTGACCATGACCCGGTGGTTGGCCCTAATGCCGACGAAGAGTTATTGCGTCGTATGGGAGACGAGGGAGTACTAGCATTAGTTGGGGATTCCACTAACATCTTCAACCCAGGCGTCTCTGGCTCAGAGGGTGACCTACAACGTAGCTTACAGGATCTGATTGCAGGCATGAAGAAGCGCATGGTAGTAGTAACAACTTTTGCTTCAAATATTGCCCGCCTCTACTCTATAGCCAGTGCGGCCCAAGCAACAGGTAGAAAGGTTGCATTAGTTGGGCGTTCACTGTGGCGTATGTATGAAGCAGCTATAGCTACTGGCTATCTAAAGGATTTGGAACCGTTTATTTCAGATAAGCAAATTAAGAAATATCGTCGTGAGGAAATACTAGTAATTTGCACTGGTTGCCAAGGGGAGCCCATGGCAGCAACCTCAAAGTTAGCTAATGGTTCTCACCCCAGCTTTTCTTTGCATAAAAACGATATTGTGATTTTTGCCTCTAAAATCATTCCAGGTAATGAAAAGAAAATCTTCTCATTATTTAATCGTTTGGTACGACAAGGTATAGAAGTAATGACAGAACGTGATCACTTTGTGCACGTCTCTGGCCACCCTTCACGTGATGAAGTAGCAAAAATGTACGAGTTGTTACGTCCACGTATCGCCATACCAGTACATGGTGAACCAACACACTTACACGAACATGCTAAGTTTGCCCGCAGCTTTGGGGCTCAAGCAATCGAACCGCATAATGGTGCAGTAATCCGTATTTCTGAAGAAGGAGCAGAAAAAATAGGCGAGGTAGAAAGTGGATACTTAGCTGTTGACGGCTACTTCATCTTAAGCGGCGATTCCCATATTTTTGCAGAACGACGTCGAATGAAAAATGGGGCTGTTGTGGTGACCTTGATAACTGACGAGTCAGGCAATAAGCTACGTAATGTAAGTTTGGCTACACCTGGAGTTCTTGATGTAAAGGAAGACGGACAAATGATAGCAGAACTACAACGCATGATAAGCGATGGTTGCAGTCGTGGCGGCGACATAAAGAAAACCGCCTTAAGTATAGCCCGTAAGTTTATTAAAGCAGAAGTTGGTAAGGAACCGCATGTAGTGGTGCAGACCATAATTGTCTAGCATTGGATGGATTTGCTCTTTTTAAGATGATTTCCTAAACTTAGTATAACTTTAGGTAGGGATGATGGATAGCAATAAGAAAGTGCGAATAGGAACACGAGGAAGCTTACTAGCGCTCGCACAGGCTGAGATAGTATCTTCTCTGCTGCTGCAGTTATATCCTGATATAAGCTTAGAGGTTGTCCCCATTAAGACCAGTGGTGATATTCTCTATGATCAAAACCTAGCTTTAATAGGCGGCAAAGGCTTATTTTTAAAGGAGATTGAAGAGGCACTGCTTGCCGATTATATTGATATTGCTGTACACTCGATGAAGGATGTGCCAGCTGAAATACCCACAGGGTTAGTCTTCTCCTGTTTGTTAGAACGCGAAGATCCACGTGACGCCCTAATTAGTAAAAATGGCCTAAAGCTTAACCAGCTGCCGCAAGGCGCAAAAGTAGGAACATGCTCCAGCAGAAGGGCAACCCAACTAAACTCATTACGTCCAGATTTAGTTATTTTACCACTACGTGGAAATGTGCCTACGCGCGTGCGTAAGTTGCAGGAGGGAGATTTGGATGCAATTGTATTAGCTATGGCTGGCCTTAAGCGCCTTAATATGACACAGGAGATAACTGAGATATTATCATCCCAAGTGATGATCCCAGCAATTAGCCAAGGCATCATTGGTATAGAACACCGTGCCGCAGATATGGACATAGAGGCACTGCTTGCACCCTTATGTCATAAACCAACACTCTATTGTGCTGCTGCAGAACGCGCAGTAATGCACGTAGTACAGGGAAGTTGCGTTACACCTGTGGCTGCCTATGCCCAAATAGATGGCAATGAGATGATAGTAAGCGTCATGTATGCTGGTGAACTGACGGGCGGGA
>JANPII010000149.1:0-1827 GCA_031424915.1 Pseudomonadota bacterium | reverse complement strand
GGAATTAAAACAGCCAAACCCTGTACCCGCCTCTGCTGGAACGTCAATTATTCTCACTAATCCCCCAGCACGGACTGATTGTCCATTCTCAGTGATTTTGTCTGACAGGCCAACTTCACCGCTACTCAAAACTATAGTTCGCCATTTTTTTATTGGTCTCAAGCTGGTATCTTGCATCATACGCCCTTTGCCAGAGTTATTGGCAAGTAAATAGCCTATGCTTTCTGCTTGTCTGCAGTTTAACTGGCCTATCTCGTCAAGAACTGCAATCATGTCGTTACGTGATTCAGCCACAGACTCCGCAGCATTGGATGTTAATAGCCACTGTAAGATATATTCAGGGCTTCCTACAACAGAGGCACTAGCTCTAAGGATAGTGGTTTTGCCTATAGAACTAGGACCTTTAAGATGGAGCCCGAAGGTGTCACTATTCATAATCCTTAATAATGGCGCAGCAAAAGCCGTGCTTAGGGCAAGCATCAACCTAGTGTTGCCTATACATAAGGCTAATACGTTATCTTTCCATTGCTGTAGAGTCCCAGAGCATTGTATGGGCTTCCAATACTCATTACAGGCTTGCAGACATATATCCCTGTTATAAGGTATAATTTCGTTAGGCAGCACATAGTAATCGCCCTGCCACCCAACTCCTGATACGTTTAGTAGTAAGGCATATGCTTGTGAATTATGGAAGTAACGCGCTAAGTGCTGCATGCTCTGTTTATCCGGTATGCGTAAACCATGCGACAGTAACATACGATGACATTGAGCTAAATCACCAGCCAACATACTTAATGGAAAGTTGAGCTTATGTTCAACACCTTCTGGATCGTGGAAAGAGATACATAATCCCCAGCTCTGGTTGTCTGCATCACGCGTACGAGCCAATACTTTTACATCCGTAGAAATAGCTAGTCCTTTGTGGAATAGCGTTCCATCCCGAGATTCATAATCTTCCGGTATTTTGGCATGTGGACGCTTCTTCAATCCCTCAAGTATTTGCTTTCGTACTGCATCTTTTCCCTCCAATCGAGCAAGATCATTGCCATCACTAGCACTGCTATCTCTAACAGTGCCATCTTTAAAAACTGGACCTATAGAAATACATCCATATCTATCAGCAGCTTTTTCTGCCTCTATCTTGCCGGTATTATGCGCTTTATGAGCATCATCATCTCTAAAAATAGCTATTTTTATTGTTGGATATCGTCTTGTAATAGCTTCTATCACGGCAGACTGATTATAAGCATCAAATGCCACAACTGTTGTGATACCACACGCCTCATAAACCGTAGCACCAGTGGCAAACCCTTCGACTACAATTATTAACTCTGCCTTCGATATACATGGGCCTACAACATAAAAACATCCCCTTTTTCTTCCGTCACACAACAGGTTTTTCCTTCCATCTGGGCCTATGCTTTGCAAACTATTGAGTTTGCCGTTTATATCCTGCAAAGCAATCTGTAAATTTGCCCCGTCGGTGCGAATGCCATATGGTAAAATCTGTTTTTGAATAAGGTACGGGTGGTCGGGATTAGCTGGGGTGAAGCTATCCCAATCTCTTTTAGCTTTCTCAGCAGCTTCAGCTTGTAGCTTAGCACGCTCCTCCTCAGCTCTTTTCTTGGCTTCCGCTGCTTCTTTCTTGAGCTGCCTTAGTTCTTTTGGCGGCAGCTCATCATCAGATTGATAAAAACATATGTACGATATGCTATCACGCCAGTCCCCCACTATACATCCTCCTGAGAATAGTAGAGCAAAATATGGCTTGTCGCCACCTTTGTTACCGTTATCTCCCCATCTCCCAAATCGTCCATGGGGCATTGG
>JANPII010000148.1:0-7945 GCA_031424915.1 Pseudomonadota bacterium | reverse complement strand
GTTTTAAAGCAAGCTATATTGGGCCTACTCGGATGTATAGTGCTCTTAAGCACAGGTCGAGTCCTTTCTGAAGAGTATAATAAGTTTTGCAATAGAAAGGAAAGATAAACCCTTTGTCACGGGGGATAGACCATTCACTTTGTTAAGAATTGCCATGCTATTTGACACTCTGCTAACAATACTATATAATGCCTCGACAAGTCATTTGCGAAAAATTCATGAATAAATCTGAAAAAACATATTATATTGGGATTGCGTGGTTCATACTGAGCCTGGTTTGCAGTAATTTAAATGACACCGCAGTAAAATACCTCGTCACCAACCTACCTGTGTTAGAAGTTTCATTCTTCCGCTTCTTTTTTGGCGTGCTTTCATTATTACCTTTCATGCTATATCAGGGACGCACTGCCTTTATAACACCGCGCCTGGGCATACATATACTACGTGGTACTTTACTTTTTGGAGCTATGATTTTGTGGGTATGTGGAGTTGGCACTGCACCTCTTACAGTAGTAACAGTACTCAGCTTTACGGTTCCAATGTTTGTACTAATACTTGCCCCAATATTATTACATGAGATAGTAACATTGCCGTTATGGGTGGCAACCTGCGTAGGGTTTATTGGCGCACTGGTAGTTCTAGATCCAACAGACTTTAAGTTCAATCCAATGTCCATTGTATTGTTAATAGCTAGCTTTATGTTTGCCTTGTTGGATGTGATAAATAAAAAATATGTTTTAAAAGAAAGCATGCTCAGCATGCTGTTTTACTCTGCATTAGTCACCACTATGCTTGCCGCACCATTAGCATTTTGGGTTTGGGTAACACCATCGCCAACTCAACTAATGATATTAATGTTACTAGGCGCAGGCAGCAACCTTATCCTATATTGCTTGTTAAGGGCATTTGCTTTGGTTAATGCTTCAGCTGTTGCCCCTGTTCGTTATACTGAGCTGCTAATTTCAGCATCTATGGGATATATTCTTTTTCACGAAGTGCCTATATGGTCAGTTTATACGGGAAGTGTACTCATCATTCCTGCTACCTTGTTTATAGCGTACCAACAGGTTATATATCAACGCGATCAAGCCCAGAACCGTTAGAACCCAGCATCTGTAGAAGTGCCACAATTAAAGACCAATACCAAGTTTAGGAAATAACTATGCATTTGAAGCGGCGCCTATTTGGTAATTTTAACATACCATTTTCGCGCCAGTATGTTGAATACAGGCGCCTCAAATGATAAGCCAAAATTCCTCAAAAATTTTCAAGTGTGCACTTATTTCCTAAACTTGGTATCACAAATCTGGCCCACTGCTGCATCTGCTGTCTCATCTACAATTTTTACAGTCATAATACTACCAGGCTCATGCTTATTCTTTTCTATATCAAGCAACCGCACCAAACTAAAATCTTCGGCACGACCATTCAAATTATCTTCAACAATTACCTGGAGAGTACGTCCTACCTGGGCACGGTAATGCTGTGCCAACATCTTACGTCCAAGCTCCCGTAGATTGGCGGCTCTTTTTTTACGCACTGGTACTGCTACTTGTGGCATACGCGCAGCTGGAGTCCCGGCTCTTTCAGAATATGGGAAAATATGGAGATATACTAAACCTGCCTCAGTAACAATATCACAGCTACGGCCAAACATTTCTTCTGTCTCCGTAGGAAAACCTGCAATAATATCGGCACCCAGCGCGACATCTGGCCGCAATTCTCGTGCTTTATTACAAAATTGAATCACCTGCTCACGGTTGTGGCGTCGCTTCATTCTCTTTAGAATTAAGTTATCACCTGCTTGTAGGCTTAAGTGTAAGTGCGGCATAAATCTTGGCTCATTCGCCAGCAAATCTAGCAAATGATTATCTACTTCTGCAACATCAATAGAAGAAAGACGTAGGCGTGGCAATTGTGGTATCTGTGCTAATAAGCGCTTTACTATTTGCCCTAAAGATGGCGTACCTGGTAGATCCAATCCATAGTCAGTAATATCTACCCCTGTTAATACTAATTCTTTATACCCCTTCTCTACAAGAAGCTGGGCTTGCTTGACAATTTCTCCTAGGGGTACACTGCGGTTATTACCACGACCATAAGGAATAGCACAATAGGTGCAACGGTGATTACATCCGTTCTGCACTTGCAAGAAAGCGCGAGCCTTGCCATCAAAGCTTTCCACCAACATATGCGAAGCAGTTTCTTGAATAGACATAATATCATTGACCAATATCCGCTCGCTACGTAATTGGGGCAGTGCATATGTCTTTGTTAATGTTTTCTCTGTATTGCCAATCACTTGGTCTACTTCATTCATTGCAGCATATTCGCTAGGATTAATCTGCGCTGCACAGCCAGTAACAATTATGCGCTTATCTGGCATAGTGCGTCGGGCTTTGCGAATAGCCTGGCGTAGTTGGCGCTCTGCTTCACTAGTAACAGCACAACCATTAAAGATAATAGTGTTTTTTAGACCTGCTTCTCCTGCAGCTTTTTTGATTAGTTCGCTTTCATAGCTATTGAGACGGCAACCAAATGTATGTACTTCAACTGTCATCTTAGCACTCTACCATACCCCGCCCAAGGTCATGCGGTATGCTGCATATGTCCCCTTTGCTATTGCAGCAATAGGCTTTAATAAGCGATGATATTCCGTGTCATCACTACCATAATCTACATCATAAATTGGCATTTGCGTCGCTATCTTATTCTGGCTTATTAACCATTGCATAGCTACCTCCTCGCCTCCTAGCTCATCGACTAAGCCCGCTGCAAACGCTTGGTTACCTGTCATAACACGGCCGTCTGCAACTTTAGCTAAGTCCTCTACTGACATATTTCTACGCTCATGAACCATAGTAAAAAATGTTTGATATACATCCCACACAGTCTCATACATTAGATGTTGTACCTCAGGTGTCGTGCTTTCTAGAGGGTTAGGCAAAGCTTTAAATGGAGATGACTTGAATGTTTCTGCCTTTACTCCTAGCTTTTCAGCTAGCTCCTGAAAATTTACACTATAAATCAAAGCGCCAATAGAACCTGTAAGAGTAGTACGATGCGCAACAATACGGTCCGCCCCCAGAGCAACCATATACCCAGCTGATGCAGCTATATCATCTAGTAAGGCAACTACAGGCTTTTGTGCTGAAACTTCACGTAGTGCTTTATATAACATCTCCCCACCTACTGCTGCGCCACCAGGACTATTGATGTGAACAAATACTGCTTTCACATTATGATTATCAGCAATCGATTTAAAGTGCTCCACTATGCCTTGATCGCTAATAATAGCTCCTTCAAGCTGCACTCGCGCTATATAGCTGCCATATACTGGAGTTTTATGGTCAAACACTCCCCAATTTGACAAAGACATTAGCAAGAGAGTGCTAAAAAACAATAGACTAGCCCACCGCCAACGCGATAGTTTACGACGCATTTCCCATTGATCCAATACTTGTTCTGGTGTATTCATTTTACTCTCCTACTCGTCACTTTCTATTTCCACCAGCAGCTCACTAGAAGTAACAGCTTGCCCAGGTTTTATCAAAACATTAGTCACTTTACCACTCCGCGGTGCGTTTAATATATTCTCCATTTTCATGGCTTCTATTATCACCAGAGGTTGCCCCTTAGTTATAGTATCACCTTTAGCCGCCTTTACGTCTACTACCATTCCGGAAATATTACTAATTAGATCGTTAGCTTGTTCTTTACGCCCACTACTTCTAATAAATTTGCTAAGTTCCGCAGCACGAGGAGTATACACTGATGCAAAGACTTTGGAACCCATACAAGTTAAGTTGAAGCCGCCAGATGCATATTCTACCTGAACCGTATATTGATTACCATTGATCTTACATGGTACAAGCTTACTGCCCAGTACCCACTTGCTGGTAATATAAAAGCGCTTGTTCTCAAAAGATATCTTATACCCATCATCAATAGGACGCACGGTGACGGGATATTTATTTTCTGCTAGCTTAACAACCCAGCGCGTACCAATAGCCGTAGAGCGCCCACGCAATTGCCCAGAAATGCTAAGGCACCGCTTTAAGTCAGTTAAAAAGATAAAAACGGAAGTGCATAATATAACGGCGGTAGTTTCATCAGATAACTCCGCACCGCTGAATCCATCTTTGTATTCATTATCAATAAACTTTGTGGAGATGTCTCCTGCAGCGAAGCGTTTTGAATTGAGGATGGCTTGTAAGAACCCTATATTATGGGAAACCCCGCGGATTACAAACTTGCTGAGCGCATGTAGCATCTCGTCAATTGCCTCTTGGCGTGTAGGAGCATAAGTGCAAAGCTTAGCAATCATTGGGTCATAAAACATGCTGACCTCACCACCTTCATATACCCCACTATCTATCCTTACCCTCTCAGATGCGGGAGGCTCTCGGTAGGTATCAATACGCCCGGTAGAAGGCAAGAAGCCACAGGTGGGATCTTCAGCACAAATTCTTGATTCTATGGCCCATCCATTTAATTGCACATCTTTTTGTTGAAAGGACAATTTTTCACCAGACGCTACTCTTATCATTTGCTCTACCAAGTCTAGGCCTGTAATCAGCTCAGTGACTGGGTGTTCTACCTGCAGACGAGTGTTCATTTCCATAAAGTAAAAGTTTTTTTGCCCGTCTACTATATATTCGACCGTACCTGCTGAGGTATAGTTCGCTTTCTTGGCCAAGGCTATTGCTTGGTCATACATCCTTTTACGTGTTTTAGTATCAATAAAAGGACTAGGTGCTTCTTCAATAATTTTCTGATGGTGGCGTTGAATCGAGCACTCCCTTTCTCCTAAGCACAGATAGTTACCATGCTTATCAGCTAAAACTTGAATTTCTATATGACGTGGATCTTCAATATATTTCTCAATGAAGATACGGGGGTCGGCAAAATTATTTTGCGCTTCATTTTGAGCTGAGCTAAATGCTTGCTTCATTTCTTCTGGACTACGTACCACACGTATACCCTTGCCTCCACCACCAGCTGCAGCTTTTACCATAATTGGATAGCCAATTTTATGAGCAATTTTAAGCGCCTCTTTCTCACCAGAGATAGCTCCCATATAGCCTGGCACCACATTAACACCCGCAGACTTTGCTAGCTTCTTCGCTTCAATTTTATCTCCCATCAAACGTATAGCATGAGAAGATGGGCCAACAAAATTAATTCCTAATTTCTCTAGCTGAGCTACAAAGTGCGCATTTTCCGACAAGAAGCCATAACCTGGATGTACTGCATCAGCACCTGTAATTTTGATTGCATCAATAATACGTTTTTGATTTAAATAGCTTTGAGTGGGGGGAGACTCGCCGATATAAATGGCTTTATCCGCCAATTTAACATGCAAAGCGTTAGTATCAGCTTCAGAGTAGACAGCAACGGTGGCTATACCCATTTTCTTTGCAGTCTTGATGATGCGTCGTGCTATTTCACCACGGTTTGCTATAAGTAGCTTTTTGATCATCGCCTACCCTAATGATATACATACAAAATGCATTACCACCAGAGAGCCAAAGCACAATAAGGCGAAACCAGTGTATAAAGCACGTAGCTTATGCCTGCTTTGCTTTGAATTTAGGGTTAGTCTTATTAATAACATATAAACGACCTTTGCGACGCACTACCTTGCAATCACGGTGTCGACTCTTTGCAGATTTAAGTGATGATAGAACTTTCATTGTTTATACCTTATTTTCCAACCAACTGATTAGAACTATATACCAATGGCTATAACTTTGCAACTGCTAATCTTTAATCTAAAAGGAGCGTTTGAGTAGATAAATTAATCACACTTTACAGCGGTGCTACAAAGTGATCTAATATAAGTATTGGCAGGTTTGCTTTATAGACCAGCAAAAACGTAAGGTAAATATAATATTAGTATATTAATTATGGCATCACATTTATATCCCAACATGAGCTTAGTACCAATGGTTGTAGAACAAACAGCACGTGGAGAACGTGCTTTTGATATCTACTCCCGACTTCTTAAAGAACGTATTATCTTTGTTAGCGGACAGATTGAGGATCACATGGCGTCCTTAATTGTAGCGCAGCTTCTATTTTTAGAGGCAGAAAATCCAGAAAAAGACATCTCTCTGTATATTAATTCACCTGGAGGTGTAGTAACTTCAGGATTAGCTATATATGATACTATGCAATACATTAAACCTAAAGTAGCTACTCTTTGTATTGGGCAGGCTTGCTCTATGGGCTCCTTATTATTGGCAGGTGGTACGCATGGGATGCGCTATGCCCTGCCACATTCTAGAATTATGATTCATCAGCCACATGGTGGAGCTCAAGGCCAAGCTACCGACATTGAGATCCAAGCCCAGGAAATAAAAAAATTACGTCATACGCTAGAAGCCATTTATGTAAAACATACCGGCCAGAAAATCACCGTTATATCGCGCAGTATAGAGCGCGATAATTTTATGGATGCAGAACAAGCAAAAGAATTTGGACTCATTGACGAAATATTAACTAATAGGGTGCAGACTGAAAAACACACAAAGAAATAACCCTAATCAATGGTAACTGATATGAGCACCGAATCAAAGACCACCCTTTATTGTTCCTTTTGTGGTAAGAGCCAACACGAAGTACGCAAGCTAATCGCCGGACCTACTGTTTATATATGTAATGAATGTGTGGATTTGTGTACCGATATTGTTCGAGAAGAACATCGTCAGATGGTGACGCATGGCAGCGGCTTACCCAATCCTAAAGAAATAAAGAAAACTTTAGATCAATATGTAATAGGGCAAGAGCGTGCCAAAAAGACCTTGGCTGTTGCAGTGCGTAATCATTACAAGCGCCTTGGAAATTTGGGTGATAGCCAAGATGTTGAGATCTATAAGTCTAATATATTATTGATTGGCCCTACTGGATGTGGGAAAACTTTGCTGGCTCAAACCTTAGCTCGTATTTTGGATGTACCATTCGCTGTAGCAGATGCCACTACCTTAACAGAAGCAGGGTATGTAGGAGAAGATGTAGAGAATATCATACTAAGGTTATTGCAAGCCGCAGATTATAACGTAGAGCGAGCACAAAAAGGCATTGTCTATATTGATGAGATAGACAAAATTTCTCGTAAATCCGATAGCCCCTCTATTACACGCGATGTATCCGGAGAAGGTGTACAACAGGCTCTACTTAAGTTGATGGAAGGAACAGTAGCCTCAGTGCCGCCGCAAGGAGGTCGTAAACACCCCCAACAAGAATTCTTACAGGTTGATACCACTAATATCTTGTTTATATGTAGTGGGGCATTTGCAGGACTAGAGCGAATCATCGCTTCACGTGAAGAAGGTACTGCGATCGGTTTTGGCGCAGACGTACGTGATAAAAATAACATACAAATTACAGAGTTATTATCTCGTGTTGAGCCAGAAGATTTGGTTAAATATGGCTTGATTCCAGAATTTGTAGGCCGACTTCCAATTGTAGCAACCATTGAAGACTTGGATGAAGATGCATTAGTGCAGATTTTAACAGAGCCAAAAAATGCTCTGGTGAAGCAATATGTCAAGTTGTTTGAGATGGATGAAGTGAAGTTGCATTTTGTTCCCGCAGCTCTACGCGAATTAGCTAAGAAAGCTATACAGCGCAAGACTGGGGCTCGTGGTCTGCGCGCCATCATGGAAGAGATACTCTTGAGTTTGATGTATACCCTGCCAGGCCAGACTAATGTACGTGAAGTGACCATTACACCCGAAGTAGTAAATGACGGAGCTGAGGCGATTATAGTCACCGAAGCAAAGGAAAAAACTACGACCCGCAAGAAAACTGGGACGAGTGGCACTGAGCTATAACGCTAGTTACCGGTGAATTGCAAGTTTAATATAGGTATGTTACTCTTCGGATAGCTAATTTTTGATGGTAATGCAGGTGAAGCCTGATGATAATTTTGAGTTTGATA
>JANPII010000147.1:0-8649 GCA_031424915.1 Pseudomonadota bacterium | reverse complement strand
ATCACCGGCACCCAGGATTATGGGGTTATGCCTTTTGATACTGCTAAGGTGGAATTATGATGGCTTAGTAACCCATATGTTATATATTTAATAAACCGCCATTTTCATTCAATTTTACTATTTTATTGATAATTAACAGTTGACAGCAGTCTATATATAATTGTATAATGCTTGCTATAATTTTAACTTTAAAGATGGAGCTCTAACATGCCAAAAATTAAGAATACTCTCACATTACGTGAAAACATAGGAACTTTTCAAAATACTATTAATCCTTATATCGATGGAGTATTAGGAGCTACTGGCTTTGTTCTAGGGTGCTATACCTGGCATTGGTATGGCTTTACAACATTAGGCAATATAATTGGTGTAAGTTTAGGAATGGGATTAGTAGCTGGTATAGCCACTTTCATAGTTAACCAGGCAACAATCATTGATTCGTCAACCGAAAAGCAATTAAAGAAAGAAATTGAAGAAGAGGCTAAGCGTAGCCTTGACCAGATAGGCTTTTTAAATCCAGAGGCTGCAAAAAAAGGTAAGACCAAGCTCAATGACGACTTAACTAACCCAGAAGCTGTAAAAAACGCAATCAAATTTAGGGTAGTTAAGACTAAGGCAAGAGCGGCCTCTCTTTTAACCTGCTCAGTAGCCATCGGCGTATGTGTCACCAGCGTTATTGCAGCAGAAGGCATGTCTTTAGCCTTAGCAGCAGCAGGGGGCGCGATATCAGGTGCGGTTGGTGGATTGTTGTTCACCTCCTGCCAAAGTTCACAAACCGGCTTGGGCCTACCATATGGCCTCAGCATATTAACTGGCGCAGGGTTGGGGGCCGCTGCTGGCGTTACAGCTTACGCAGGCACAGCTTCTTTATGCTCTACCGCTAGCTTAGGAGTTTTGGCCCCCGAAGTAGCAGTGCTTTCTTATGCAGTATTTGCTCTACCAATCATGTACATAGGTAGTGTACTTGCTAGCACAGTGGCTACTCGCTTTGGTGCAGCATAAGTAGATAACTTTTTATTAAAACGTTGTTGCGAGCACCGAAGGTGCGTGGCAATCCAGGGAATTTCTTGATTGCCGCGCAATCTAAAGATGGCGCGCAATGACCCTATAATAGCAACTCTCAGCTAAAACAGTACAAGGAGCGAGGAGCGACGCTGTAATCTTTTAGCTGAGAGTTGCTATAACTGCCACTTTTAAGCCATTATACTACCTTATCTAATCCAGAACTGGGGTCATTACGTTTAGCCCAATCTGGTTATCGCTGGTGCGGTACACCTTGCCTGCTAATTCCATCTCAATAATTAACAATGACAAAGTATTCACTGGGATATTGCTATGCTCTACAATAGTAGCAAAGTGGCAAGGAGTAGGAGATAAATGATAAAGCAAAGTGCGGCGATGCTGCATTAGCTCTTTATCAGTTGGGATCTGCAATGGTGGTTTGTGATAAGACTGAGCCTTGGGCTCTTGCAACTGCGGATTATATGCCACAGCAATGGCTTCCAATATATCATCGCTACTTGTAACTAAAGTCGCACCCTGCCGTATTAGAGCATTGGTACCTTGAGTACGCGGATCTAGGGGTGAGCCCGGTACGGCCAGTACCTCTTTCCCATACTCTAAGGCATGCCGGGCTGTAATCAGTGTACCTGATTTTTGAGCCGCTTCCACTACTACTACCGCTAATGCTAGACCGGCAATAATCCTATTACGTTGAGGAAAATGCTGCGTAAGAGGTGCACTACCAATTGGCAATTCTGAAATTATCACACCTTCGCTACCGATACGCCTATACCATGATTCATGTTCACGTGGATAGATATGATCAATTCCGCCTGCTATTACTGCCACCGTGCCAGTGTCAATAGCACCACGATGCGCAGCCACATCTATGCCCTTAGCTAAACCCGAAGTGATTACTAAACCAGCCTTACCCAGCTCTTGTGCAAAGCGCAAAGCTATATTTACCCCATGAAGCGAGGCATTGCGTGCCCCAACAATCGCAACCTGACGACTAGATAGTAAGCTGGTTCTTCCCTTGACGGTAAGTACGGGAGGCATATCTGGCAAACAACTTAGCGCCCTGGGATAGGCCTTGTCACAGGCTAACAATATTTCTGCGCCAAATTTTTGACATCTATTAATCTCGGCTTCAGCATCGCTAGCTTTAGTAATTCGTAAGCCGCCACCCCCACGTTGTGCTAAACTTGGCGCATGAGCTATCGCCTCAGTTGCGGAACCAAATAACCTCATCAATTCCCAAAAAGTGATAGGCCCTACTTTGGGTGTACGTATAAGACGCAACCAGTTTAAGCGCTCTTGTGCATTTTCTATATGATGTACTCTTGACATACGCTTCCTTCCTATTGTATTTTAAGCGCGGTCTTAGATAGCATTTATTGCAACTTACAGTTGTAAAATGCCGCAAAAGATTAAGCGCATATACTGATATATCACATATTTGGGCCTTTAGTGAAGACAACCTTGCAAAAAAAAATAAGAAAAGCGGTATTCCCGGTTGGGGGCTTAGGCACAAGATTTTTGCCAGCCACTAAATCTATGCCCAAAGAAATGTTACCAGTTGCCAGTAAGCCACTGATACAACACGCATTTGAAGAAGCACAAGCCGCAGGAATTGAGCAATTCATTTTTATTACCGGCCGCAATAAAAGTGCAATTACTAATCACTTCGACCACGTGTTTGAGCTGGAATATACCTTAAATGAAAAGGATAAGGCAGAGGCCCTTGCAGCCACAAGAGACTGGCTACCTGATGCAGGCAACATTGTATTTATTCGCCAACAAAGGCCTCTTGGTTTAGGACATGCTGTGTGGTGTGCAAGACATTTGATCCATGATGAACCATTTGCCGTATTATCCGCTGATGAACTGTTCATCACCAAAAAGCCAGGTGGCATGCTTAAACAGATGGTGGAGCTTTACAATGAGCAAGGCGGTAACATTGTAGCAGTAGCAGATATAGACCCTGCAGATAGTAATAAATACGGCATTGTGGCGGCAAGTGGTGACAACGGTAGAATGATGCAAATTACTGACATGGTGGAAAAACCAGCACCCACAGATGCACCTTCTAACATCTCAATTATAGGGCGCTATATTTTAGACTCTGCCCTATTCCCCTATCTAGCAGAACGTGAAATAGGAAGCGGAGGTGAAATTCAGCTGACCGATGCTATGCGAAAGTTGTTGCAAGCAGGGAATCAATTCCATGGGCTGCGCCTCGATGGGCAGCGTTATGATTGCGGCAACCAATTAGGTTTCTTGGAAGCAAATATCGCTTTTGCAATGCAGGATCCTATTATCGGCAATGAAGCACGCAAAGTAATACAAAAAATGACCAACACATATTAATAATTACTTTATAAATGATTAATATATTAAACCAGGAAGCCGCAATTTACCTGCCTTACACATCAAAAGCACATTTTTGTATTTTTTCTTGCAAAAACATTTGTGTATTACTATAGAGTATGGTATAATCCCCTGGCACAAAGGTGAGAGCATTTGCTGGCAATGGCGTTTAAGTGTCAATGTCTAGAGGTTTTTGCCAGCATAACAAACAATAACTAACTTAAAAATAGAGGAAATTATGAAAGCAGCAACAATAGTAACAGCAACACTTCTTGGCCCAGTACATATCGCAAGGACGTTTGCTCAAAATAGCATACATGAAGTTGCAAAGAAAGCAAAGGAGGGTTATCAACTAGTTGATAATGTGCAACCTACTCAAGAGGATATTCAACTTAATCAAAAACAAGATAAGGAAGTATTAGTCAATAAATCAAGTTTTGGTGTTAAAGCTAAATATTATGCCACTAAAGCATTAGACGCTGTTGGTCCAAGACTAGCATCAGATCTAGTTATAGGCAGTGCTACTTATGGCATCACTCTTGGTCTTGGCATGCTTGCTGCTACCACAATTGGCGGTGTTGGCGGCCTAGTGCTTCAAGGCGCAGGTGCTGCAGTAGCTGGTATATGGCTAAGCGGTAACCGCGGTCTGCATGGCCTAGCTAGCGGTGTTGTTACCGGCGTTGCTATATTTGGTATTCAAGTACTTGGTATGCCTCTTCTTTCTACTGTAGTACCTATGTCTTATGGTGTGCAAATCGTAGCTGGCCTGGCACTATCTTGCGTTGCAACTGTGATTGTAGAAGGCATTGGCGCTGTAACTGCTAAGAAATTCAGTAGGGATGAGGATGACGAGAAGGTCGATCTAGAACTCTCTTGCGCTGAGCGCATTGTTACGTTCTTTGCAAGAAATGGTAATGAAGCCGCACAGCAGAAATAATAAATAATCTGTACTGGCAGAGCTAGAAATAGTTTGACCAGACCTACTGCCTAAATCTTAACCCGGCTCTCTAGAACTTACTTTAAGTAAGACCTAGAAGCCGGGTTTTATTATTGTATTTTCGTACCTGCTGCTCGACGTAACTGTTTAGAGGAGTGGTTTAGGCCCTATAAATATGCATTTCATGCCATCATACCGCGGCCCCGACCGCGGTATCTACTCTGAAACCTCATTTGTAGCTTGTATAGACCCCGTGGTCAAGCCGGCGTTGTTGCAGATTTATAGACAACACCTATGAACGCTTACACTTCAACAGCATTGTTACCAAGACTAAAAAGGCCAGGTACGCCTGGTGGGGGCTGAACAGATACCTTACGAAATGAATGAGTTTAACTATATTCACACCATTGTAACAGGTGTAGGTTTGTTATATAATAATCCTAACTAACCTATTGGTGCAAGCAATATATAAATGTCCGATACAGAACAAATCCCCAATTCGAAAGACAAAAAAACGAGAGTGCCCGAGGAAACAGTAGAACAAAAAATCGAGTTTGAAGAGGACGTTCTTGAAGCTATAAATCAAGAATATTCCGTATTGATAGCTAAAGTGCGAGCTGGAAATCCTAGTGCTAATATGGAACGGATAGACAGGGCCTTCCATCTTGCCCTACATGCTCATAAAGAACAGTTACGCAATTCTGGCGAGCCATATATAATGCATCCTATTGCAGTGGCACAAATTTTAGCTGATCTTAATTTAGATACCGAATCAATTGTCACCGCACTTCTACATGATACTGTGGAAGACACGGATATAAGCCTAAGTGATATTGCAGCTCAATTTGGGTTGCAAACTGCTAAGTTAGTTAGTGGTGTTACCAAACTTGCCAAGCTAGACTATCAGCCTGACCATATTAAACAGGCAGAAAACTTCCGCAAATTATTGATAGCTATTTCGGAAGATATTCGCGTCTTATTAGTTAAGTTAGCTGACCGGGTTCATAATATGCGTACTCTGCATTTTGTTAAAGATCCAGACAAGCGTATGAAAAAAGCACGTGAGACTATGGATGTATATGCTCCGCTTGCAGAACGTATAGGTATACATAAGTTCAAAAATGAGTTGCAGGATCTAGCTTTTGCTGAGCTTTATCCTGATGTGCGCCAATCTATAATCAATCGTATTTCTTTCCTACGCCAAAAGGGAGTACCTTTGGTCAAAACAATAGAAGAAAAAATCCGCAATACCTTAGCAGAAGCTGAAATAGATGCTGAAGTATATGGTCGAGAGAAAACATCATTTTCTATATGGAAGAAAATGGAGCATAAGAATGTAACCTTTGAACAGCTTTCTGATATTATAGCCTTCCGTATATTGGTAAAAGATATACCCGCTTGCTACCAAGCATTAGGTATCATACATACGAAATATCATACTATATCCAATGAGTTTAAAGACTATATCAGTACACCTAAGGGCAACGGATATAAGTCTCTGCATACTTTAATTATTGGTCCTAAACAGCGTTGCATCGAAATACAAATACGCACTCATGATATGCATATGGTAGCAGAACTGGGAGTAGCTGCGCACTGGAGCTATAAGCAGGGTATAAAAGAGAAGATTGAAGGTTCCCAATATCATTGGGTGAAGGAGCTGCTAAATATTATGGATAACGCGGCCAGTCCTGAGGAATTTATGGAGCACTCCAAGCTAGAAATGTTTTATGATCAAGTTTTCTGTTTTACCCCAAAGGGTGACCTAATCGCATTGCCGCGTGGCTCTACTACGGTAGATTTTGCTTTTGCTGTACACTCTAAAATTGGACTTAGTTGTGTTGGTGCTAAGGTTAATGGGCGTATCAGGCCACTTAGCAGTACTTTAGAAAATGGTGATCAAGTCGAAATAATGCGTGCTAAAGTGCCCATGGCATCAAAAGCGTGGGAAAGCTTTGTAGTCACTGGTAAGGCACGGGTAGAAATTCGTCGTTTCTTGCGTGCCAAGCAAATAGAAGAAAGCGTAGGTTTAGGGCGTGCTATTTTGCAAAAAACACTACGTCAGCTTAAAATAGAAGTTAGCGATGAAACTATAAATGCATTGATGATAAAGATGAAACGGAAATCTGCTGATGAGCTTCTATCTGCTATTGGTCATGGCATTATTAAACGTGATGATATTGTAGAATATTTGTACCCCAAGGCACATGCTATACCTAAAGGTAAATCTTTTGGTCTTCCGAATTTTGCCACTCGCAAAAAAACAGCGGAAAATAATGTCCCTATTTCTATTATTGGTCTAACTCCAGGTATAACGGTCCATTTCGCTAAGTGCTGCTATCCTATCCCAGGTGATCGTATCATTGGGTTAAACCAAGAAAACCATAGGCTTGATATACATGTTGCAGGCTGTCCTTCTTTAGAAGAATATGCGCATCAAGAGAAAGATTGGGTAGATGTATCATGGGAAAATAACGGTGATAATGTAAAAATAGAACCTGGCCATTGTGTCCATATTCGTGTTACCATGACTCATGAGATAGGTAGCTTATCTGTCGTAACTTCAGCTATTGCCAAATTGCACGCTAATATTGCCAATTTGAATATGCATGCTCATACAAACGGCTTTGCTACAGCCATTATGGACATACAAGTACGTGGGTTAAATCATCTGAATGAAATGCTTATTATGCTTAAAACTCTTAGTTGCGTTCATGAAGCTGAACGAGTAAAACATAGTCTAAACACTAGTATTGCCTAATTCATTAGATATGTTATACTAGTAGTTATAAATATAATTTGGGGGAAGCTATATGGCAGAGATACAGAAATTAGCAGAAGCAGTAGTAGCTGAGGTTTATCGTTTGGGTGCGGGAGCGCATATTGTTTTAACTGATGTTGCCCATGGTGTTAAACAAGACAAGCTGAACATTGGGGCAAGGGAATTTAGGCGTGTAGCCAAAAACCCTGATGGGGTTGTGTTATTTCAAGACAAGGAACACCAACTGTTGCAGCTTGATCCAGTGAAGAACCAAGCGTTACTGTTTCCTCATGGTAGCGTTAGTGCAAAAGAAGAAGATAAAAATCTTATGCTTTCTGAGGTGGAGCAGATTATCACTAAGGCCTTGGCAGATTGCGGTATTGCAGTAGGAGATTTAACTCTTGAGCAGAGGCGTCATATAACTTATGCAGCTGTAAGAGTGGTAAACTTGGGGCAGCGCAACATCTTGTCTGCAGCCAATGCTATGGCTGCCTCAATAAGCCAAGTAATTCAAGCAGAAAGTGAAGCGGCCATAATTGACAAAGAAAAAGCCCAAGAAGAGGCACGTAAAAAAGAAGCCCAAGAGATGGAAAGATTAACTTCTCTTGGTATAGCTGTAGAGAGAGAAAATGCGGCGCAACCTACTCATAGCATTGAAAGAGTGGTGATGGCTGCATCTTTAATAGGTTTGAATCTTTTGGTGAATACTTGGGATTTAGTGGTTGACGAGTACAAAAGAACGCACGACGCTAGGCAAAAAGAATTGAATATTATTACAAAAGGCAAAGAAATTTCTGTGGATAGCGCTATCAGTCCTGAGGATATTGCCAATACTCGGATTTTGATAATCAAAATGACATTAGCGCGTGATTTGGTGTATATGCTAGAACAGAGTCAAACATGCTTGGATGAAATGCGCCACCACTTAAATATCATGAAAGAGCAGGTGGTCAATGAAGCACAAGCTAGTGGCATGAAAGTTTCTAATTACGATGAGCTGCAACAACAACCAGATTTAGCCCTTATATCAAAGCAATTGGCAATGATACAGCAGTGGGAGGAAGAATTAAAGCGTCGTCAAGAAGAACAACAAGTAATGGAAAACCAAAACGTAGGAACAGCTAAATTGTTCATGGAAATAAGACAAGGTGGATTTAAATTAAGAAAAGTGGAGAAGGGTGAAATTCGTGATGCCTCTTGGGCAGATTATGTTAATAATAGCCACGAACCAAATACCGGCCTTACAATGTAATATATAGACCAGGCCTTCCCTTAACTCTTTTGCAACTTTTGCGATGTAGTATTAGAGGTGTCGACTAATATGCTATTTTAGTATAGTATATAGTTGGTTGATAAGTATTGGGATAATGCAAGTGCAAGGATGTGCCCTCTTTCACTTAAGATGCAAGAACGATATCGGTCATCTAGGTTTATCACTAAGCACTTGGAATGGAAATCTGAGACATAGAAAACTTTTGGATACTGGCACTCCCCTTCAATGGAATGGAATATGACTACATATGGTATCAAAGAACAAAATATTACAGACCTGAAGCAGACTCTTTTGTCTTGTAAGGTG
>JANPII010000146.1:0-2198 GCA_031424915.1 Pseudomonadota bacterium | reverse complement strand
AAGCGTAGCATAGGAACGGGTCAGCTTGTTAGCTTGGCTTAATGACGCTTGCCTACATTCAAAGGTTTGCTCTGGCAACATAGCTCTACGGAAACATTCCATTGTGGCATTATGTGTAGCTAGTAGTTGAGCCGCAAGCATACCTTCTAGCTCATCACTAGGTTTGACCCCTTTCATAATAGCGAAGGTAGCATCTATATGCCTATCAGCCTCTTCTTGAGAGCCCGCATTGCCAAGCCATAAGCTATCTACAGCTTGTTTTAATAATACGCTGGTGAATTGCATATCGCTCGACCCACTAAATATTTTCGCTTTTTCTACGTATGTAGAGCTAGTTTCTTTGGGTATGACGGAGTTGGCTTTTGGCATCGTAGTAAATAAATCAAAAGTGTCTAAGCTATATTAGCAGAAATCTTATGGTAAAACATCATTGTAAGATATAGGGTTTTATGAACACTTTTCGGCATGAGAAGACCTATGGAAGCTTCATGGTTTTATACCTTCATGTTCATAAATACTTTTAGCTACTGTTTCTTTAGTGGCTACGGTATCACTCAACACCATATCTAGCCACTTCTCTTGGCTCTCACTTGCTATTACAATTTTGATAAATGCATTACTATCGTTTTGCCATTGTGTAGGGTGCATTAATCCCTTATTTTTCCAATTCTTTAAACAATGCAATATCACCTCCACGTGGGGTAAAAACGCCACCATCTTTATTGGTGAATTACAAGAGGCCTTAATATCTTGAGCCATTGTTATTAACGCCAGGTAAGAAGCAGCTTCGGCAGGACTATAACCACTGAATTCACTGGCTGCTGCCACTCCTATACCATAGATAGTGGGTTTATAGCCTAGTTGAAGCAAGTAATGCTCCATTTTTTCCATACAGTGTCCATGCATTAAGTCCGCTCTAGTATTCCAGGGTATTACAAGATGGCTTAACATTTTGTTACTTCCAGCAGGCTATTTTGCCACCAATGAGTTTGGATTTCATAATAACCATGAACTGCAGGTGGAGATTTACTGCATTGGACATAGTGAAGCTCACGCGTCAAAGGTAGTGCGTTTCCCCCTGCCTAGCTTATCCCATATCTGTTACGTCGGGCAAAGTGTAAATCGTGCCAACACCCTACCTAAAGCACCTAAACCATCTAAAGTTCAACATATAATGAAAATAACACCACCGCTTAAGGTAAGTCGCTATATGATGCATAGCAAGGATGGGGCTAATAAACCTGGAAATGGGAGGGGGCTGGCTATATATCCATAAGACCCAATGTAATTATAAGAACATTGTTCATATTTATAACAAATTCTCTCTACATAATTTGCGATCACTCTTGCTTTATAATTTTGCTTAAATCTAGCCCCGCTTTCTAGCACAGCTCGGAATTTTAATTTTAGAATGTTGGTTAAATAATACTTAATTTTCAACTAATACTTAAAAGCCAGGTAAGCTTAGCTTGGTTAGTCAATATCAAGCATAAAAATATCTATAGCAATTATATGAATTATAGGAGATAAAAATGCAGCAGTCACTCGATGAGTTGTTTCAACAACTCCAAAATATATCTCAGACACCAGTTAAACCAACTAATTCAAATAATTGGGCAACTGGCTCAGGGATTCATCAAGCTCTAGAGCAAGTTTTAGGAGAGGATGCACATATCATTCATCCTGACGCATCATCAATTCATTCGCCTGCTTCAACGAATGCTAATAATGCACTTGAAGGAGCTATTGCTTATGCGAAAATGATAGGTGGTTATGTAGTCGATGGAGAATATGTAAACAATGGTTTTGTTACTCAGGATGGAGGGGTACTAAAAAAACCAATAGTGATGATACTGAATACTGACACTGTAGAAGCATTGTCTGCTACAGATGCTTTAGCTGAAGGTGGTCAACATTGGCAATGCTGCGTCGTATTACCAAAAAACTTTAAGCCCAAATATGCAGAACCACTCAATAACTCTAAGGAAATAATTTTTTACCTAGATTCCCTATATCCGAATATAAAAATGCCCCCTGCATTTGCTCATCTGCTTACTTCCACTACAGGTATGGAATACCAGTTTGCTCCTGATGATAATATTGTACGTACACATAAAATACCTTGTATATTTCCTGGTGCGTTCATTATTAATGGTTTTACAACTAAGGAACAAATTGGCGGGCCTGATTGTGGATGG
>JANPII010000145.1:0-2303 GCA_031424915.1 Pseudomonadota bacterium | reverse complement strand
ATTGCATGCTTTAATGGACATAAAGAAATAGTTATGTTATTATTAAAAGCCAATGCAACAACAAATAATATTAATTATTCAACTATGCAGCCAACATGTAAGTCTCAGAGTATTATAAAATTACTTTTAGAACATAATGAGGGATTACGCATTGTATAACCAATTGAAGAGGATAAGATGAATGATAAAGAAAACTCCACTCTCCAAGAGCAATCTGACCTGCTAGCAGCAGCATCCAAGCGTGGTGAGGAACTTAAAAACAAACCTTATAATCCCCCAACGCCCGAGCACATGATAGAGCCCAAGGTGCCCCTGGATCGCAGTAAGTCCGTAGTGGCTTATCATGGTAGTGAGCTTATAGAACAAAGAGCAAAAGAGCTCCTAAAATATCCAAGTGAGCGTATTACTTTAGATCATTTGAATACAAAAGAGCTAATAGCCTTTGCTACCAACAAGCCTTCTCAAGAAGTAAGAAACAAATCTAGGGATATAATTAACGGCAGTAAGGTGCCTGATTTGTGCCGTATGTCAGAGCAAGAATTGTTAGATAAATATGGATACAAAGCTGGCAGCGACCAAGCAGCAGAGATAGAAAAACACGCCCAGCTACTTGCTTATGTTGAAATGGCATCGTCAGACTCCAACAACAAATATAGCCATAAAGCAGAGAATTGGTTAGACAGGTATTATAAGAGCATACAAAATGCGAAAAATTATCTACTCTTTAATTTCGAGGAAGCGAAAAAAGGTTTAAAGGAAGCACATAAATACAAGGTAAGCGCTGAGTGCATAGCAGACTCAGAAGCTGATTGTTTATTTGGCAGCCTTTTACTGCAGGTTTTCAAGTGTGCTGAGAAAATTGATCCAGAACTTCAAAAGAAAGTTGCAATAGATTTACAAGAGGACGCAGATATAGCTAGTAGTGATAGGGCATTTTTATTTTCTTTTGGAATAAGGGGTATATTCGGAGCATTTGACTCCCCTATAAGCTCAGAAAGTTCATTAGGAAGTAACTCACAGGCAGGAAACATTAAGATATGCATAGCTGCCTCAGTTGTAGCTATAGTGCTTACTACTTCTTTAGGAATTGGCCTGGGCCTTGGTTTGTAGACGTTTAAATGTTGAAGCGAGACTGGTTCAATAAAAAGGAGAAAATGTGTATCATTATATAGCCATAGGCACTGCAATACTTGGCTCGGCCCCTTTACTATCATCTGGATTTGTAGGTATAGGCCTCACCTATCCACTTCTGGGTGTTACTTTAGGAGCCCTGAGCTTGGGTATAGGGATCAATATTTATCTTCTATCCCGCCTCAAAGAAGAAGGAGAAAATAGCAAGCATGCCACACTATTCAAAGTGCTACCTGTTGTCTTATCCTTTGGTATTATCACTGCTTGTGTATTAGCTGGAGCAGCGATCCTTTATACAACTCCTAGTATGAGTACCTACTGCCTCAGCGCCTTGCTTCTTGAGTCCACAGGACTAGCCAGCAATACCCTTTCGTTTGGAGCGCAGGTTGCTTTGGCAGATGTCACATGCTTGATTGCAGGTGGTGTGTTGGCCGCAATAATTGCGGGCATTGATATGCATGCTAATGAGTTATACCAATTCTAGGAAATAAGTGCACACTTGAAAATTTTTGAGGAATTTTGGCATATCTTTGAGACGCCTGTATTCAAATACTTGCGCGAAAATGGTAGGTTAAAATTACCAAAAAGGCGCCGCTTCAAGTGTATAGTTATTTCTTAGATTTGGTATAATACTAGTTTAGTGATGCTTCTCAAGAACCGTAGTTTTCATTTACAAATTGGTAAACTAAATAATCGTCACGCCCTCAAAAATCTTGACATGTAGCATAAAGCATGGTAGAAGGCGTTCATGCCTATTGTTGATTTGGTCTAAGCATCCTAGTGGATGCTTGCGATATATAACTAAATAACAATAGGAAACGCCTACAATAGTAGTGGGCTTCCTTTATGGACCATGACTGGTCCAATGAGGACTATATCAATAGGTTCAGGATCGTTGGTAAGCATGGATAAAATTAAAAACAGACCTTTAATGCCGAAAGGAACAGCGGCATGGCTGATAGAACATACATCGTTGACATTTGAGCAAATAGCTAACTTTTGCGGGTTCCACTCGCTAGAAGTGCAGGGTATTGCCGATGGTGAGGTAGCGCGCGGAGTAATTGGTGAAGACCCTATAAAATCCAAGCAACTAACTCGGGAAGAAATCTCACGCTGTGAAAATGATCCAAATGCAGAGCTGCAGCTATCTGAAGAAGCTCAGCGCATCATAA
>JANPII010000144.1:0-12044 GCA_031424915.1 Pseudomonadota bacterium | reverse complement strand
CAAAGCTATACAAGATGCAGCAAATGCGATGCATCGTTTCCGCACAGTTCTTACTGCCCACCAGGATATTCCTAATCTGGAAGTGCTGCCGCAGGAAGTGCTAGAAGCATTGGCTGATGATCTTAATACTCCCCGCGTTTTAGCATATTTACATGAATATGCAAGTCAAGCTAACCGCGGAGATACAGCTGCTGCTGCCAAGCTGCAGGCTTGTTGCGAGTGGTTGGGCTTAGACCTCAGCTCTCAAGAAGTAACAATCCCTGCTGAGGTAATAGCCTTGGCTGAGAGCCGTAAGCAGGCTAAAGTCCTACGTAACTGGGCAGTGGCTGACGCCCTACGCGCCGAGATAGCCGCACGTGGCTATACCGTGCGCGACTTGCCTGATAATGGGTATAGGGTGGAGAAGTGATAGCTAGGTTTTAGCTTAGCAGCAAAGTAGTGCCACTTACGAGAGGCTATCCAGGATCCAGTGATATTCCCCTGGTGTTTTCATCCACTCAATTGAATGCATACAATAAAAAACCTACGGCCCAGGGGCGGCAAATACCGTATATTTAACCATAGGAGAGCCATCTTGCGGTGTGATAGCTAGGCCGATGCGATACTTATGTTGGCGCACACTATTGCCTGGTATTTTAACAAATACCTTATATTCGCCTTCCTGCTCAGCCTTAAGGAAAAAAGTAAGGCCACGTTTATATTCCACATAATCCTGTACAAAAAGCTGTGCTTGGTCCAACCCCTCTATTGTGAGAACGAAAGTGCGAGGTGTATGCTCTCGATTGAGGATCTTAATAGTATATGTATTACGTATACTTCCATCGGGAATCACGGCAAAGAGGGGGCCACGCTCACGTGCTATGCTAACAGTATAGGTTGCCTTATGCGCCAGGCTATAAAGCATCAGGCTACTTACCAGGCTAAAAAGTGCAGCAAACAATATAGTTTTTATGTAAAAGAAACGAGAATTAACAAACGTCCCACCGCTTTTAGCTTGGGTGGTCACAATACTGTCGTAACCAATCAAGTTTGACGGGCGGCTAAGCTTAGACATAACAGTATTGCAAGCATCGATGCATAAACCACAGCCGATACATGCCATCTGTAAGCCATTTCTTATATCTATTCCCATAGGACAGACTACTACACACTTATGGCAATCAATACAGTCACCCAAGTTGGGATTGTGGGGATCGTAGTTACCTCGAGGTTCCCCCCGCCAATCATGGTAGGAAACAACATAGGTATTCTGGTCAACCATTGCTGATTGAAAGCGGCCATAAGGACACATATCCATGCACATGCGTTCACGTATATACCCTGCAAATAAATAGGTTAAGGTAGTAATACTCAGCAGCCAAAGAGTGGAATTGGTGTTAATATTAGCACGAAGCAAATCATGACAAAGGGAAGGGGCATCGTAGAAGTAGCAAACCCAACCAAAGGCAAAGCTAAAACCCAGACTAAGCCACGCAATATGGGTTGCCACTTTTTTGCGAAATTTCTCCATAGTCATAGGCTGCGCATCAAGCTTGATACGCTCATTGCGGTCACCTTGGAAGAAATGCTCAACATAACGGAATATGTCAACAAAGACGGTATGAGGGCACGCATAGCCACACCATATCCTGCCAAATAAAGAGGTGACGAAGAATAGACCCATAGCGGCTAGAATTAAGATTCCGGTGATATAGTAAGCCTCTTGAGGCCAGATCTCAATGCCAAAAAAATAAGCTTTGCGGTGGGGCAAATCCATTAAAATAGCTTGCCCTGGTAAGCTACTGCCCCGGTCCCAGCGCAACCAGGAGCCGCCAAAATAGATTGTAAATAGCACTAATATCGCATAGTTCTTGATCCGCCGGTAGGTGCCGTAGATTGCTTGAGGGTATATTATGCTAGTGAGGCTCATATCATAATCAATGGCTGCGTTGGTAATCTTCATCAATAGATGCAGGCATCGGCCTCGGCTTCTCCCATCTTGAGACAATTGGTAAGATTACCAAGAAGTGCAAAAAGTACCAAGTGGTGCATACCTGGCCCACACTGATATATGGCTCTTCTGCAGGCTGGCCACCAATATAACCAAGTATTACAAAATCAATTGCTAGCAGTATAGTGATTATCTTAAACCATGGCCGGTAGCGCCCACTGCGTACCTCAGAACCATCCAGCCACGGCAGCGCAAACCAAATCATAATGGCGCCAAACATCGCAGTAACTCCAGCTAGCTTATCTGGAATGGAGCGCAATATTGCATAAAATGGCAGGAAGTACCATTCCGGAACAATATGAGTAGGAGTAACCATAGGGTTTGCTGGTATATAGTTATCCGAATGCCCTAGTAGGTTAGGTTGGAAAAATAGTAGATACGAGAAAATAATGAAGAAAATTCCAAAGCCTACAAAATCCTTGATAGTGTAGTAGGGATGGAAAGGAATAGTATCGCGCGGAGACTTAACATCTAGGCCTGTAGGGTTATTCGAGCCATGTACATGCAGTGCCACTACATGAATTACAACTAAGCCTAATATTACAAATGGTAATAAAAAATGTAGTGCAAAGAAGCGGTTCAACGTTGGATTATCAACAGTATAGCCTCCCCATAACCAGGTTACTATATCTTGCCCTACAAACGGCACGGCAGAAAAGAGGTTAGTAATCACCTGCGCGCCCCAGAAACTCATCTGTCCCCATGGTAGAACATAGCCCATAAAAGCAGTAGCCATCATCACAATAAATATAATTATACCGAAGAACCATAATAACTCACGCGGTGCCTTATATGAGCCATAGTATATGCTGCGCATCATATGTAGATATACTATAATAAAAAACATCGACGCACCCACAGCATGCATATAGCGTAGCAGCCATCCATAGTTTACTTCACGCATAATACGTTCTACGCTGTCAAATGCCATGGAAGTATGAGGGGTATATTGCATAGCCAAGAATAAGCCAGTGATAATTTGAATCAGCAAAGCAACCCCTGCAAGTGAGCCGAAGCTCCAGGAATATGATAGGTTTTTTGGCACTTGATATTCAGCGGTATGCCTCATGAAACTGAATATTGGCAAGCGATATTCTATCCAATCAATAACACCGCGCATAATGCCACCTTTAGGCGTTGGTATATTAGCCATACTTTTTACCCAATCTTGATAGTGGTGTCGTTGATAAAACTGTAATCTGGTACTAACAGATTCTTAGGAGCTGGACCCTTACGTACGCGCCCGGAAGTGTCGTAATGCGAGCCATGACATGGGCAAAACCATCCACCAAAATCTCCTTTGCCATTGATTGGCACACATCCCAAATGAGTGCAAATCCCCACTGTTACTAACCACTCGTCTTTGCCATTTTTTACACGGTCTTCATCTTTTTCCGGATCACGCAGAGTGCTTACTTCTACTGCTCTTGCTTCCTCAATTTCATGTTTATTGCGGTGGCGAACGAATACCGGTTTGCCGCGCCAGGTAACGGTTAACGTTTCGCCCTCTTTGACGCTGGCTATATTTACTTCAGTGCTGCCCACAGCTAGCACACCTTTATCCGGGCTTAACGAGCTAACAAATGGCAGTACTGCCACTGCTGCTCCTGCGCCTGCTACACAACTAGCAGTTAAGGCGAGGAAATCTCTTCGCGTCTGCCCATTTTCTGGAGCAGTGGTCTCTAATGGTTGGTCTGTTTGAGGGTTAGTTGAATCTAATGCCATTCTGCATCTCTTGCAATTTCTTACATTGCTTATTATAGCTCCACACTACGTCATGTCAACTTTGGTTACTACATTCCAAGCCGATCGTTAGTGATTAGAGTACCAATTGGCTCGAAGCTTCCAAATCCGCGCGCCCAATCCTGAGCAGCAGTCATTGCTGGCGCTGTAATAATGGTAATGGCAAGAGGAGTAACTATACTTAATACTAAGCTAGAACATCCAATCAGCCCTGCTAGGTGTACTCCCAAAGACGCCCCTGCAGCACTGGATACGCCATAGTATAGGACACCTATTGTACTTTGGCCTATCAAATCAGCAATGTCTACGCCACGCACATCTTTGCCTTTACCATGTAAAACCTTAGATAAATTAGAGCTCTCACGCAAAACGAAAACAAACATTATCCCTGGCAGTGCAGAAATAATTCCCCCTACAATTTGTGCATGAAGCAGTTGTGCTCCTATCCAGTTAGTGCCTACTACCTGTACTCCAAAGTTTGCAATTCCCGCTGAAGTTAAAGCGGTAACAGCATGAACCCCCCACTCTTTAACATAACCTTTTAACGTATGATTTTTTTGCACCCAATTAGTGGAACCAAGTTCCTTAGCAAGATTGGTGTTACCCTTTCCAATTGCTGCTTCTGCTGCAGTCTGCCCTTCATCATTAATCACATCTGGATCCAGGCCTGCGTCATGTAGGTCAGTCATCAAATTTTTATCTAAGAATGTCTGCCAAACTCTGGTACCTTTTTGCCTCTGTACCATAAACAGGACAGTTTGCTCCGATTTATTTATGTCATTGATATGATCTTGAACTTCTTGTCGTGCCAAGAGTAAATTAACAATGGGAATGTTGCCTTGCTCTATTGCTAAGTGTAATGGGGTATTACCCGCGCCATCTGGAATAACAGGATTGCAGCCAGCTTTTAATAAGCTGCTTACCATTTCCACATTATTATTTAAAATAGCTAGATGCAGCGCTGTTTTATTCTCCCTGTTTCGGATATTAGAATTAATGCCATTTACAGCCAATAAAAGCTTGAGAATTTCAACTTGACCGCTGCGCACTGCTAAATGTAGTAGGGTATTGCCAGCTTTATCAGGCTCATTGATGCCTATATTTTGCCCACTCATACGCCCTAGGCCTACTGCAAAGCTTTTTTGAACACGTTGCCTTATACCACTTGGCGCTTGATTTTGGCCAACACCAGCATCTTCCTTCCGCAATGGAACGAACATTTCTTTATACTTTGCAATCTCTGCTTTACGGCTTTTTTCTTCCTCTTCAATCTGCGCCTTGAGAACTTCTATTTTGGATGCCGCTGTGGTGGTATCCTTCTTATTGTGTTTTAATTCCTCTAATTCTTGTTTGGCTACCACTAATAGAGATTGCAAATGTGTAAGTTGCTCAGCAGCCGCTGTTAAAAGAGTCATGATTAAAAAGATAGGAGTTTGACCACTGCTATTTTGCACATCTAGTTCAATCCCTTCTTGTTCTAATAACTTTGTTACCAACGTAGCATTGCCATATTTGATAGCTAGATGTAAAAGGGTATCACCTGTTTGAGTCTTTGCATTAATTTTAATACCCCGTTGGTCAAGCAGTTTGTCAATCGGTCGTATTTTATTATTAACGCCATGTTTACTCTTTACCTCTTCAAAGGGATATAATAGCTTTTTTCCTTCTATAACCGCATTGTCATTAAATATTGCCCAATGCAATGCGTTCATGCCCTGGAGGTTAGTTTCATTTATATCAGCACCAGCTAAAAAGAGCTCTAGCTCTTGAATTGGAACACCTAGCATTAGGGCAGCACCAAGACAGAAATTCTTTTCTGCTTTAGCGTCATTTTTTAGTCCTGTGCGGTGAGCACGCAGTAGAGTTAATAAGTTAAGCCGCGTGCTGTTACACCATTTTAAAGATTCCGAGTCATTTGCTGCGCGCACCCATTTAGCGGCATATTCCTCTACTTGTTGATGGATCTCTTGCTTAAGGTCAGCTGGAGTTGGTGGTGTATCATATTCCGCCTTTGTTTTTCTATCTACTATATTTGCTTTTTCTCTTTTACTTAATTCCGCCTCTTTCAGCTCTTTATCTTTTTGCTTTTTAGCCTCTAATTGCTTTTTAGCCTCTGCTTCCCTCTCTTCCTGCTCCTTATTTATAATACGCTTAGTTTGTGCGTTAACTATCGGCGCTAGAGCTAGTATCTCTTCTTCTGTAAAGAGCGCAATGACTTTAGGATCTAGCTCATTGCCTGTCCTGTCTTTTTTCGTAACTATATCTATGCTAGCTCCAGCTTGGACTAAAAGCTTAGCAACCTCTTGATGGTTACCCTTCATAGCTAAGTTCAGTGCTGTCTTGCCTTGCGCATCGCGTATATCTAAAAACTTTACCAGCTTATCATCTTTATACTTAGCCTGGGCATGATCCAGAAGTGCTTGAACCATTGTTATATCAACTGGCCCTGATTGCAATGCTTGATGCAGCGGGCTTTGAATCAGCTCTATATTAGCCCCTGACTTTAACAAAAACTTCACAATCTCAGTACTACCTTTGCTTACTGCTAAATCCAAGGCAGTTTTGCCATCTGTATCCTTGGCGTTTAAAAACTCAGATAAACCTTTGTTATCATCCTTAAAAATTTCCTGTGCCTTTTTCACTAACATCTCAATCATCTCAAATTTCATTGGTCGAGCTTGAAGAGCGATATGTAAAAGATTTTCAGTCAATAGTAATGCCTTTTGGGCCTGCTTATATGTTGTATCACTAGGAATAGTTAACAGACCCTTAGTGGCCTCAATTTTACCCTGACGTACTGCAATCTTTAGCAAAGTTTCTTCACCAATGCGTATCTGGTCACTAGCAACATTCAGCCCTTTTGCTACAAGCTCTGCTAACCTCTTGCCATTGTCCTCCGTTATTAGCTCAACTAAAGCAACTTCAGTAAATTTTTCTTCTCCCACTATAACAAAAGGTGTGTCTTGAGGCGATGCTGGATGTAAGGCGATAGTGGGCTGTTGTACTGGCTGGGCACGTTTTCCATTTTTTGCCCCGGCTTTTTTCAGGGTTTCTACCAATGATGTCAATGTTTGGTCGGCTTTTTGCTGATTTTCGGCCCAATCTAATGCTGTTCTACCTGTGCTATCTTCTAGATTTAGGAAGTTTTTTAGTTCTGCATCACTCAAGAGTTCCTTGGCTCTATCCAATATTAACTTTACTAATTCTTTATCTACTTCAATAGCACTCAACGCTATATGTAAAGCGCCCTGCTTAGAAGGATTGATTGCTCTTAAAAGTTTAACCTGCTCTTCTCTCTGCGTGCCCCAAAAAAGTATATTGGTCTTCAGCAGGCCTTTTACCGCATTCTTTTTTCCTGCCAACACGGCGTGGTGCAACAAAGTCAATCCCTCTCGGCCCTCAGTTATAGGGCTACCTTGACTAACCAACTCGTGCAAACCCTTAGAGTTATCTGCTTCAATAAAACCTAAACCCTGCATGAACCAATTATTTACCTTCATTTACCGACCTAATATATTACTTACTCCCTCCCATTATATAATTTTTATCGCTAATAGTCAACTAACCCCCGAACTAACTTTATATATTGTGGATAAATAAAAATAAAATTAACAATAGCGTTCTACGGTTACCTTCCTTTCATCTTAATACTTTCATGAGGTTAATTTATAAGTGAGAGCAAACAGCTATTATAGCCATTAGTTCCACTCCATAGAAGTACTTCCCGTTGTTCAAAATAAAAAAACCTTTGCACTATATAAGTTTCCATGGTAAGAACATTCCGTATGTAAAACCTGAATTTAGGAGCAGTTATGAGCATTGACGTAGCAAACGTTGAAACTCAGGTAATTGATATCGTATCAGATCACCTACGGTTAGAACCTGCAAAGATTTTACCAGCCTCACGTTTCTCCGATGATCTAGGCGCAGATAGCTTAGACCGGGTAGAACTGGTTATGAAATTTGAAGAGAAATTTGGTATTGAGATTCCAGACGAAGCTGCTGAGAAGATCGCTACTGTACAGGATGCTGTAGGCTATATAAAATTACAGCTGGATAAGGCATAGCTTTCAACCAGCTACTACATTAAGTAGAGGTAGAGACAAATGCGTAGGGTCGTGGTTACTGGTTGTGGTCTTGTGACACCATTAGGTGCGGGGGTTAGCCACGCTTGGCCGGCATTAATTGCAGGCAAGTCTGGGATCAAGGCTATACCGATGGAGCTGTGTGACACACATGACCTTTCTTGTAAAATAGCTGGTATAGTGCCCCAAGCTCATGAACCCGGTGGCTTTGAGCTGGAGCGTTATATATCTCCACGCGACACTCATAAAATGGACCGTTTTATTCAGTTAGCGATCGCTGCTGCAGTCGAAGCAGTTGAAGATGCCGGGTGGCAGCAATGTAGTGATCAAGCTAAAGAACGCACAGGGGTTATGGTTGGCTCTGGTATCGGAGGTCTTGCATGCATAGAACGTAATGTAAATCTACTTCGAGATAGTGGGCCTCGCCGCATTAGCCCTTTCTTTATTCCAGCCAGTCTAATCAACCTAGCTTCAGGCTATATATCTATACGTTATGGATACCAGGGACCAAACAGTGCAGTAGTTACAGCATGCGCCACTGGCGCCCATGCCATTGGTGATGCCGCTCGTATTATAGCTTGTAATGATGCAGACGTTATGATTGCAGGAGGAACAGAAGCAAGTATATGCCGCATTGGTATAGCAGGCTTTGCTGCGCTACGCGCTCTTTCTACTAATTTTAATAATGCTCCCCAGCAGGCCTCGCGTCCTTGGGATAAGCGTCGAGATGGCTTTGTTATGGGCGAAGGTGCAGGGATTGTGGTGCTGGAAGAGTATGAGCATGCTAAAAGCCGCGGAGCTAATATATATGCCGAGCTAACAGGGTATGGGCTTTCTGGTGACGCCTATCATATAACTGCCCCATCTGAAGATGGGGACGGTGGCTATCGTGCTATGCGTATGGCTATGAACAAGGCAGGTTTATCACCACAAGATATTGGCTACATTAATGCGCATGGTACTTCTACTTCCATGGGAGATATAATTGAAATACAAGCGATACGCAATCTATTTGGCGATGCAGCTACGGATACGGCTATCTCATCAACTAAATCTGCAATAGGCCACCTCTTAGGTGCAGCTGGAGGGGTAGAGGCTATATTCTCATTGCTGGCTCTGCGCCATGGTATTATTCCTCCTACTCTTAACTTGGATGATCCAGATGAAGGCTGCGAGGGTTTAAATTTGGTACCACATGAGGCTCAACAACGAAAGCTGCGGCACGTTCTTTCTAATTCCTTTGGCTTTGGTGGCACCAATGCTGCACTCATTTTTTCGGCAATTTAGTGAGCTGGCGTCGTAAATCGCTTTATGTCTTACTGCTGCTCATTACCCTGGTATTTACATATACTATTGTACAGCTGTACCGCCTACCAATACGGATGCAAGATACGGTAGTGCTATTACCTCCTGCAACTAGTACTAACCAAATCGCCCACTTACTAGAGCAAAATAAAATGCTACATGATAGCAGGCCTTTTGCTTGGTATGCTAGAATAGCAGGCTTTATGGGCTATCATCTCATGGCTGGTGAGTATATGATTACACCACAAATGCGTCCATATGAGATATTGAAGCTAATTCTGAGTGGCAAGATTATGCCCCGTTATATTACGATTCCTGAGGGGTTAAGTATAAGGCAGATTGCAGCACTTTTGGATCAAACATACGGCTTGGTGGGAACAATAGATATTATAAATTATCCTGAAGGTATGTTGCTACCTGATACTTACCAATATATTTATGGTACTCATAGGCACAATATTTTAAACCGTATGCAACAGGCAATGCGTGAGCTCTTAGACATCAAATGGCAGGAACGTCAACCGCAGACAATATTACGCTCGGCTAAAGAGGCGCTAATTCTGGCCTCCATTGTAGAAAAGGAGGCGCAAGTGGCAGCAGAAAGGGCTAGGATAGCTGCTCTTTATTTAAACCGTCTACGCCTTGGCATGCTATTACAAGCCGACCCCACTGTTTTATATATCCAAAGTAATGGTACCAATAAGCTATCGCGTAACTTAAACTATCAAGACTTAAAGGTGGACTCACCCTACAATACCTATAAATATCCGGGCCTTCCTCCTGAGCCTATTGCCAATCCCGGACGGGAGGCATTACATGCGGTGTTGCACGCGCCCAATAGTCAAGAACTCTATTTTGTGGCAGAAGGAAATGGCGCTCATCGCTTTGCCAAAACATATACTGAGCACTTAAAAAATGTGCGGCACTACCGTATATTACAACGACAGGCCGCACAGAAAAAAGATTAGGTAAAATTAATCTCGACGATCACCTAACAGGCGCAGTAAAGACAAAGCTAGATTGATAAAATCCATATACAGCATCAATGCACCAAGTATAGACATTTTAGCAGACATCTCAGAATTTCCACCAACCTGGTAATACATTTCCTTCAAGCGTTGCGTATCATAGGCAGTTAACCCTGTAAAGACAACTACACCAGCTATAGATAGCATAAACTGTAGCGCACTGCTTTGTAAAAATAAGTTTACCAGTGAAGCAATCACTACACCTATTAACCCCATCATCAAGAAAGAGCTAAACTGTGATAGATCACGCTTGGTAGTATGTCCATAGATGCTCATGGTGCCGAAAATAGAAGCGGTGATGAAGAACACCCTTGCAACACTTTCTCCAGTATATACCAGAAAAATCGAGGCCATAGACAAGCCCATCAGTCCAGCATAGGCCCAAAAGGAAGCCTGAGCCGTCTCTACACTCATAGACGTAATCCTGAAGCTCAAGAACATCGCTAGTCCAAATGGAGCAAGCATAACTACCCACGCAAGCGGTGTGCCAAATATTGCCCCCATCATTTGAGGAGAGGAAGCAACGCTCATTGCGATTACCCCTGTCAATAATAGGCCCAGTGCCATATAGCGGAAGATCCCCACCATATAGGCGCGTAAGCCGGCATCGTACTGCTGTTCTACACCGGCATAATGTGTAACTTTATTTAATTTAACGTATTCCATGATAAACCTCCACTCATTACGTTATCCATAGCTTATATATAGAGCACCCTCGTATTTTTTGCAAGGGGCATATAGTATAGAATACTCACCAAATTAATTTGCTCAAAACAGTATGCAGATTGATTGTGTTTACATACTACAATATATTAAGCTATAGCAGCCTGCTAATTATTTATACCTTTCGACTCCTGAGATATAATGAATATAGTTATACAATTTTAAATATGCACTAAAATTTCCATAGAAATAAGTAATAACATGAAAGGTGTAGAAAATATAGACATCACCATCACCATTATCACAATTGGAGGTACAGCTAAAAAAATAAAAATATCTTCTAATGCAGGGGTCTCAAAGCTAATCGATAACACAATAGAAGAAGATAGTTACCTTAAGGAGCATCAACGCCTTATTACTAAGGGATTATGGTTACGAAGCGGCACATTATCAGAGCATCACATTAGCAATGGATCTACGTTATATTATGAGTTACGAGCAGATCCCATACGTCATACTATTCTTGGCATAGGGGCAATACTTACGGTCAGCAGCTTAGCTTGTGCGGCAAAAGTGTTATCTACCGGTCCTAGTATCACCCTCCAACCTCGGTTTACTTTGCATTTGCAGGCTCTAACACCATAAGCGAAGCAATGATCTGGACACTTACCAGCACCACAGCTATGGTTTTAGGTCTCAGTTTATTGGCTTATGGAATATACTTTCATAATCTACTATTCTCAAAACGCATGGTACGCCAGATAGAAGTAGCTGCTATAACAACAGTGTGCTGTATAGGCTTAGGTTATGCCGCTTCTCATTTAGGCATTGGTGCATCAGTTGCCGCTTCATATAATCCCGCCACTTTACTTGCCATTGAAGCAGCAAGCAGCTTCGGCTTATCTCTGTTTGCTCTTCTTGGGATTTTAGGAGGAACTTATCATCTTATCTATATCAACCTAGAAGAACCTACAGATCGAAGCAAAGTTAAGGCTATTGCCCCAATTTGCATAGTTTTAACTGCGTTGCTTACTTCTGGTGCCGCGGTGCTAGCAACCCTTGCCCCTTCTGCATTTGCAGCAGCTGTTGGCGCAGCAGGAGTAGAAGCTAGGGCAATTGAGGTCTTGGGCGCCATTTCTATCTCAATTGCTGCATTTATGGCTGTAAATTATGCCATCAATAAGGCTACCTCACATCTTACTCCTGTACAAAGCTTGTAGAATGTTCTGA
>JANPII010000143.1:0-4339 GCA_031424915.1 Pseudomonadota bacterium | reverse complement strand
TCAGGCTTGACAGTTTCGAACCATTGGTCATTTGCCTTTATATACCACTTACCATTTTCTTCGCCGTAAGTCTCTTTTCCATATGTATAAGCCTTCATCTTTACTCCCTGTTTTAGTTACATCGATATTTGTATGGTAATTATTATATCATATAAGCACTGATATAACAAGTGCTATTGTTAGATTTTCTAACTTTAATTATTCAAATTATACAAATATAACTTTTGTAACTAATGTTAATAGCTTTGACAGGGTAATTTTTACCCAAAAAAAGCTTAGTATATAACTACTTGCATCAGAACGTATATGCTGTAATTTGCTTACGGTGTAATTAGAGGTATATCACCAGCATGGATTTATTAATAGTAGAATCACCAGCCAAAGCCAAGACCATAGGTAAGTACTTAGGCAAAAATTTCAAAGTCATTTCATCATATGGACATGTTCGTGGTCTGGCTTCGGAAGAGGGAGCAGTAAAACCCGATGCGGGCTTTGCCATGGTCTATAAGGCCAGCGAAAAGGCTGCCAAACAAATGCAAGAAATAGAAGCAGCCGCCAAGCGCTGCAAAGCGCTTTATTTAGCGACTGACCCTGATCGTGAAGGAGAGGCCATCGCTTGGCATATAGTGGAAATGTTGCGCCAGGCTAATGCCATAAAGCCAGAAGTGCCAGTAAGCAGAGTGGTATTTCATGAGATCACCAAAAAGGCGGTGTTAGAAGCATTAAAGCATCCTGGGAAGCTTAATTTAAATCTGATTGAAGCACAACGTACTCGGCAAGCAATGGATTGGTTGGTGGGCTTTACTTTATCGCCAGTGTTATGGAGCAAAATACCTGGTGGTCGAGGAGTGGCTAGTAAGACAGGACAGAAGAATAAAACAGCGCTATCTGCTGGAAGGGTACAATCTGTTGCGTTACGTTTAGTATGCGAGCGTGAAGAGGAACGGGAAGCCTTCCTGACGCAGGAATATTGGAGCATATTGGCATTATGCAAACGCGGAACTAGCAACTTCACTGCTATGCTCAGCCATCTTAATGGCCAGAAGCTGGAAAAATTTTCTATAACTGCCTCAGAGCAGGCCCAAGAAGCAGTAGCGCTTATGTCGGGTCTAACCTATACAGTAAAAGATGTAGAAAAAAAGGCAGTACGGCGCAGGCCCAGTGCTCCTTTTACTACTTCTACAATGTTACAAGAGGCCGCTCGTAAGTTAGGATTTTCCGCAAAACGTACAGCACAGGTGGCTCAGCGTCTATATGAAGGTATGGACATAGGTGGAGAAAATGTAGGGCTTATTACTTATATGCGTACTGATAGTGTCAGCATCTCTGGTGAAGCCCGCCAGGAGGCTTCGGACTTTATCTCCAAGCAATATGGCAAAGATTTCCTACCACCCAATCCACGTGAATATAAAACTAAGACTAAGAACGCTCAGGAAGCACATGAGGCTATTCGTCCTACCAATGTAAATTATACCCCAGACTATGTCCGGCAATATATAGAAAATGATCAATATCGTTTGTATGAGCTGATATGGCGGCGTTTGGTGTCGAGTCAAATGGCGGATGCTGAATTAGAAGCTACAGTGATTAGTATTGGAGATGATGCAGGTAAAATAACGTTACGCGCCACTGGTTCTGTAATAACATTTGAAGGTTTCCTTAAGGTATATCGCGAGGATAATGATGATGAACCAAGTAGCGATGATGGTGATAACGCTCGCCTTCCAGCTATGAAGGTGGGAGATGGCATTGATGTAGAGCAGATTACACCTCGTCAGCATTTTACTCAGCCTCCTCCACGTTATACTGATGCTAGCCTGGTGAAAAAGATGGAAGAGCTGGGAATAGGGCGCCCTTCTACTTACCCTACCATTATTGCTATATTACAGGACCGTGGTTATGTGGAAATGGAGAAGCGTGCATTTGTGCCGGTGTTGCGTGGACGCGTGGTCAATGCTTTGCTGACTAGCTTTTTCCATCGCTATGTTGAATATACATTTACTGCAGATTTAGAGAATGAACTGGATGATATAGCCAATGGAGAGCGCCAGCTTCTTACGGTTTTGCAATCTTTTTGGTACCCATTTAAGGAACGTACTGATGGAGTGATGGAGTACCCACGTCAAGAAGTTATTGCAACCATTGAACAGAAACTCCTATCCAGTATGTTCCATACTCCAGAATCACGTAAATGTCCTAAGTGTGAGGATGGTATGCTGGGGCTAAAATTTGGACGGTATGGAATGTTTGTAGGTTGTTCTAATTACCCTACCTGTAATTATACTAAAGAAGCAACAACTTCAGAACGTGCTGCAGATGGAGAAGTAGCGACAGAGCAAAAATCTGATGTAGCAGAGTACCCCAGGGTATTAGGAATAGATGCTGAGACGGAAGTGAGCATACGTAAAGGGCCATATGGTATATATGTGCAGTTGGATAAGACGCCACCTAAGCGTACAGGGTTGCCACAGGGAGTGAACCCTGCTCAGGTTACCTTAGAGTATGCCCTTGGGCTGTTAAGCTTGCCAAGAGTGGTGGGTATGCATCCGGAAAGTAGCATGCCGGTACGTGCTGGCTTAGGCAAGTTCGGGCCGTACGTAGAGCATGATGGGAAATATACCTCAATTCGCGGGCAAGACCCCATTGCTATTACTCTGGAAGCAGCCATTGCTGCCCTAGCCCGACCAAAAGCGGCTGGTACTCGTAGGACTACTGCCACAAAGGCTAGTACAGCTGCAAAGCCGCGTAAGAAAACAAGTGCCAGCACGAAGAAGAAGTGAGCAATGCTCGCCTAGGCCTAATTTGGATTTTCCTCATATAAAATATTTACTTGGCGTGCCCAGAGAGATCCTTATCCAATTCTCCTGGGACGGAATTGTTTTCTTTTTTACTTATTATTCTCTCTATAGTTCCTGAAGGCGAGTTTTGCTCACCAACTCGTGCTGACCAACTTTTATTTTCTTCTTGTGATTGATTCAATTGATTATCCTGCAAGCCCAAATATGTTGTTAAACAGGTTCTTGCTTCTTTATCCGAGAGCTTTTCAATCAGTTCCTCTAATTTGGATGCATCTGCTATACTTTCAAAGTCTAGTGTGGTTGCGAATTGTAAATTTTTATCATCTTGTTTTATATCTTCTACCCTTGGTAAAGAAACATCTTTCTTATTCTTGTCAATTAAATCTATGAGTTTTATTAGAGCCTTATTACCCTCTATCTCTTTAATATCTTGTACTTCAATTGCTACTGCTACCTCAGCACTGTTACTAGTCTCTGCATTTGAATATTTACTACAAAGAGCTTACATTGCTTAGTATCTAATAGTTATAGTCATTCTGGGAGGTAAGAATGAAAAGAGATATATCATGGGTTTCTAATGTAAGTGATGATGAAGCACGCCCTAGTAAAAGGAATAAAACTGTAGCTTACCCGGAACACGAAAAAGGAAATATATCGTGGGCCTCCAGTGTAGCTGATCCTAAGCCGCGTCCTAGGAAAAGGCATAAAATTTTAGCACTATCCAATCACGAAAAAAGGGATATACCTTACTTAGACTTTTGTGTTAAATATAAAACTTGGGATGAGGTAAAGCTTATTTTTAATGAGTTAGAAAAGGCAAGAAAGCTAGAGTTCTTTCTAAAACACATTGAGTACAAGCCATTTAAAGCAGCTTTAGAGCAAAGAGATGACGAGGGCTTTGAGGGGCTAGTCAATGCTTTACCTAAAAGGCAGCAGAAATTGCTTGTATTGCATAATGACCATGAGTTTATTAAGTCTTTTATAGATCAAGCTATAAAAGACTTTGTAGCAGAGAAGCTTACTGTAACAGTTGGTGATCGTATTCACGGCACAGGCTTTGTTGCCTCTATTGCCAATATTTTCAAAGTCTTTATTAATGTGCATCCTGATATTCAGGATATTATTTGTGAATTTATGAGGCATTATACCACTAAGGATGAGATATATTATGCTAATACACTAAGAAAAGCCTTGTCTTATACGCTAGTTACTATTAACAAAGATAAAGCTAACCTTGCTGCCGTGCAGGCCTGTCTTGACGCCAATATCTCAAACGCAGACAAAGTAGCCGACAGTATAATCAGTTCTAAAGCCACGGCAGTTACTATCTCTAAAGAGCAGGATAATATAAATAATGGCTGCGTCAAACTTTAAGTAAGCTTATAAGCTGTTCAGTTGAGTTGACGAAAACACCAGTAGAATGTCATTGTGTGGCTTTGACCATTCAATCCAGGATGACGACCACTATTCTTTACACCTCCTCATACGCTCAATTTGGTAATTTCTCCTCTCACTATCATTCAATAACAGCCTTGCCGGCT
>JANPII010000142.1:0-4974 GCA_031424915.1 Pseudomonadota bacterium | reverse complement strand
ACATATACCTATTGCGTAGTGCATCCCTGTCCCAGAGCTGGCTACCATACAAATGTTTAGAATACTTGAGCTACATGCATAACTGCCTAGACCTATCATCCCGTAATCACCGGAAGTACCAAACCCATCTCCTTTAAGCTTCTCTACTTTTTGTCCCTCTTCATTTAATGCAAGCTCCATAATATAAGACTTTTGCTCAGCCCTTAACCATGAAGCTCGCCAAAGCGAGGCACTATCTTTTTTTATTTTTAAATCTTCCTTTAACATCTCTACTTCGACGCTATGAGCCCTTTTAAGCTGCTCATAAGTCTCTACAGAAACACCATCATGCCGTGCTTCAATATCAGCAATTTCAGTAAGAAGTTTGACACTTACACCACCTTTTTGATTTTCTGTAACTAATCTATTGCACAGCGCTGCACTTATTAGAGGGTTAGCAAGCTTAGTCCTCATTTCTTTGCCAGTTAATTTCATTTCCTTCTTCCTCTTTTTGTTATAAAATAGTAATATTTATACTGCTATAGATGTATTATATACTATACGAACATAAAACGCAAGCCATAACGGGTATAAAGCTTATAGTTCCTAGTTATAATACATAAAGTATGTTGTACTGTTGCTGATAATGATAAGCCTATAGCTAGCTTTTATAGCCCAGAGATAATATTTCTAAGTGTAGGGGCATATTATGGGGCTGCTTTATTAGCTATAATTTTGTCATGTATTTGCAAGGCTATCATACCAATTGTTCCTATAACCAGAGCTACAGGGATTACAGCAAGGCCGTATATAAAGGCTTCGCCCGTGCCGCCTAGGCTATCTATTGTCCAGCCGATGATAGTATGGAATATATATCCAAAGATCATGATTATCATGTTAGCAACAGCTGTGGTTAAGCCTACTACTCTTTCGCTTACATAAGTTGAAGCTTTATAGATTGCGATAATCTGATAGGCGCAGCATATTCCCACTATAATGAACATAATGCTCATGCCAGTGATTGATACTTGTTGAGAGAGTAAAGCAAAGAAGCTTATTGCCATTATAATTCCTGCGGCAATTATAGTGCCAATATAGCTGCCACTTTTTTCTGCGACTAGGCTTAATATTGGTGCGCCAAAGCACATGCCAATGAAGATCGTTGAAGGTAAGCTTGCGGCTACTGGGCTTTCAAGCCCATAGACTTGCTTGAGGAATTCAGTTCCCCATACGTCGGCAAATCCCTCTAATGGTCCCACCATTAAGCCAGCCATAAAGCAGATGACGAGAACTTTAGGTGTAGAGAAGACTTCCTTAATATCTGCTAGTATAGAACTGCTATGCTGCTTTTCCACTTGGGGTACAATTAGGTAAGTTATGAGGCTTAAGAGCACTCCTAATATAGCAAATATTGCTACTGCCGTTTTGTATCCTAATGTACTGCACATGTAATTTATTGGGCTTCCACCGTAAATTGCTCCGATCAAACCTATAGTAACAGATAGGCTCAACATCCGAGTAAAACGTTCTTCAGCAAACGTCATGCGTATTATCTTAAATACACCTAGAATTGCTGCAGATGAGCCCATTCCGATGAGTGCACGTCCAAGTACGGGGTATACCCAGAAATCGGAGAATATAAGGGGCATCAGGCCAATTACTGTCATTAAAATACATACTGGCATTACCCTTTTTGGACCATAACGATCGAGCATAATTCCTATTGGCAAATGCATTAAAGAATAGCCGATATAATATACTCCGGAGAATTGGCCGAATGTGGTCATGTTAATATGAAATTGCTGTATAATATCATTCATCATGATATTCGGCATAACTCGTAAGACATATTGGTATGCATAGAACATAGATGCTATCATCCATATTACCCATGCTATGGTGCGTGAAATAGGCATATTTTTTCCTTATAAATTATATAATATAGATTTAGAAATGAAATTTACCATAGTACTAAAATAAAAGCGTATATAAAACAGGCTCCGTCTTAGCGGAGGAGTGATCTAGAAAGCAGTTGGTCTGCAATTGACAATGCAGCCACACTCTGTACCACCGAAAAAGCCTTAAAATATATTTAATAATATAGCTATTTTTATTAAATATAGCGCAGCTAAGTATAAATATATATTCGATGCCTTGCTTAGTCAAGCGAATAATAGGGTAATTTTTCTAACTGAGGATGGCCAAAAAATTTATACTCGACGATTTTAGATAAACGTGTTAGAATGCAGGAAATGATACCAAGTTTAGGGAATAAGTGCACACTTGAAGCAAGAATTTTTGAGGAATTTTAGCTTATCATTTGAGACGCCTGTATTGAACATACTGGCGCGAAAATGGTAAATTACCAAAAAGGCTTCAAGGGTATAGTTATCTCCTAGACTTGGTATCATATTGTATTTGTACGTACTGCTCATGTATAAAATTTCTGGACATTATAACTGCCTGAATTGGGTGCATGTTAATTTTAATTTGCGTGTGTCCAAGCTGAAGATTTTGTAACATTTTAAGCTTGCGCAAGAGTTGCTCTACGAGCGTGGTGATATTGGAGTTTAAAATGATTATATTACAGAACATTTCTAAAGCATTTGGTCCTCGTGACCTTTTCAAAAGCATTTCTTTTAGCTGCCCACCAAACTCTAGGATTGCCTTAATTGGCAATAATGGTGCGGGGAAAACTACCTTATTAAATATTCTCTGTGGCTTTGAGAAAGATTATGAGGGTGAAGTTATACAACCTAAAGGTGTGCGCTTAGGGTATCTGCCCCAGGAAGCCAACCCTAATCCTAAGCCAACGTTATTAGAAGAAGCTCTAAGTGGTGCTATAGAAGTCAATATTATCATACACCAGCGAGACGCTGTTCTTGAAAGAATGGCAGAGGAGTATACACAAGAGATTTACGATCAGTATGATTATCTAGAGCAGATGTATAATACTTTGGAATGCTACAGAGTAGAAGAAGATGCTCGCGAGATTTTAAGAGGATTGGGGTTTAAGGAAGAACAGTTTGTATTGCCTGTTGATCTGCTATCCGGCGGTTGGAAAATGAGGTTGGAATTTGCCAAAATGTTGCTCAATAGGCCGAATTTTTTGATCCTAGATGAGCCGACTAACCACCTTGATTTACCTAGTATTGAATGGTTTGAGAATTATCTGAAAAAATTCGATGGCACTATTTTGTTTGTCTCGCATGATAGGGGATTGTTAAATAGATTAGCCACTTATGTGTTGCACTTGCGTCAAGGTAAACTAACGTCCCATATTGGTAATTTTGATAAGTTTTTAGATGCTTTTACTTTTGCTCAAGAACAGAATGTTCATGCCGCCAAACATCTTAAACAGCAATATGAGCATATTGAGAAATTTGTAAATAGATTTAGAGCTTCTCCAGCAAAAGCGAGAATTGTACAGTCAAGGCTAAAGGTGCTAGCCAAACTTAAGGTATTGGAAGGGGGAATTCAGTTTGAAGATCTTGATGGTAATATGCAACTTAAGCTGGACCCCCCTAAGCCTTCTGGAAAAACAGTGGCAAAAGTAGACAAGCTTCTGATTGGGTATGATAAACCTTTAATCAAAGAGTTATCTTTCAACATCGCCAAAGGCGATAGAGTGGCGATTTTAGGAGCTAATGGCTTAGGGAAATCCACATTGCTCAAGACTATATTAGGTCGCCACCCGGCTTTAGGTGGCCAGGTAATTCTAGGGCATAATGTGGTTACGGGTTACTTTGCCCAGGAGTGCCTAGAAGGCCTAAGGGAAGAGCTGACGATTATGGATAATATTAGAGCCAATGCTGTTTCCATGCGAGAGCCAGAAATACGAGCATTGCTTGCTAGCTTAGGTATATCAGGGGCAAATGTTTTTAAGCCTATCGAGGTTTTGTCAGGGGGAGAGAAGAGTAGGGTAGCCCTTGCTTGTATGCTAGCACAAAAGCCTAATGTATTGTTTTTGGATGAGCCCACCAACCACCTGGACCTTTATGCATGTGAGAATCTTGCTAATGCTTTGGCGGAGTATACGGGTACATTAATTTTCGTCAGCCATAATCGAGACTTTATTCAAACAGTGGCAACGCATACATTGTATTTAAAAGAACAGGGCATATTGCAGCTGGAGAAGGTTGAGGAGTAGAGTTTTGCTTTTAGCTTGTAAAAATGTCATGCTTATGGTATGATAATTAGTAGGATAGACAAAATAGAATAAGGCCTCCATGAACAAAGCTAAAATCTCCATCACTTTGTCAAATGAATTTATGCACTTTATTGGTCAATATCAGGCTGCACACAGTCATCTCAATCGTTCTGATATCATCCAAGAGGCATTAGAATGCTTGCGTGAAAGAGAGCTAGGCAAGGATTATCTAGAAGCTAACAAGGAGATTAATCATGATTTTGATAATTGTACACAGGATGGCATAGATGCGCCGTGGTGATATTTATTATGCAGATTTGAATCCAACTGTTGGTACTGAGATTTATAAAAAGCGCCCTGTCTTAATTGTAAGCAATAATGCCAGCAATCGCTATTCAGAGACTGTTACCATAGTTCCTCTCACTTCTCAGGTAAGTAGAGTTTATTCTTTTGAAGTATTGCTCAAGCAATCCGAGTCTAGTTTAAATAAGGATAGTAAAGCGCAGTGCCAGCAAGTGCGAACAATCTCAAAGCAGCGTATTACAGGCGTGAGGATCGGGTTTATTAGAGATATGGGGCAAATTAATAGCGCTTTGCGCCTACATTTGGGACTGTAGGTAGCTTTTGGTATCCTTATCCTATCGCTTGCTTATCCGGATAGGATTCGTGCGAACACAATTTGGTGAAAACCCCTTGCCACCTTTCCGCCTATATGCTAGTATTTAAGGGGTACTCGAGGAAGGAGTAGCTATGAAATTAGGTAATATTATTAGGCTTATCAATGTGATAGGTCGTGAAGTTAAAACAGTTGTAATGCTAGGTGCGTTGCTATGGCTTGTCGCGCC
>JANPII010000141.1:0-3703 GCA_031424915.1 Pseudomonadota bacterium | reverse complement strand
GCGCCAGGTCCAACATATTACAGACCAAAAGGATAGGCACATTCATTTCTAAAAGCTGTACCGTCAGATATAGGTTACGTTCAAGATTAGTACTATCCACTACGTTAATAATAAGCTGGTATGATTCTTTATATAAGGCACTTAATGCTATTTGCTCATCTTGGCTGGTGGTATTTTCAGCCAAAGAATATACACCAGGTAAATCCGCTAACTCTAAAATAAAGCTGCCACAATCTAAAGTACCTATACTTTTTTCAACCGTAACCCCGGGCCAATTACCTACAACCTGATTAGAGCCGGTTAAAGCATTATATATGCTGGACTTACCAGTATTAGGGTTACCTATAATTGCTGCTCTGAATACAGGTTTATTCATTTGGCCCTATCTCGTTGTTTATATGTAGCTTTACTAATAAAGTACGAGCCTCATCCTTTCTTAGAGTTATGGACCCTTGCTTTACTCGCACTTCTAGCGGATCCCCAGTTGGAGCACGACGTACTAAGAATACAATCGCACCTTTAGTTAACCCTAAAGCAAGCATTTTAGCGCGATATGGCGTCTGTGTCGCATAGCCAGTAATAACTGCCAATTGATTTATATTCAAGTCGGCCAAAGTCAAGTTCATGTCTATAGCGCTATATACTCAGAGTTGATAAGAGGGACAAAACACAGTTGCACAAGTCCTAATTGCAAATGCAAATCATTCGCAACTAGTATACCACGTATTCTCGACTTCGCAAGCCTAATTCCGAGCCTCGAAGCTCAGCACTTCAGTAAAAATCAGAGATGTAAAAACATAAATCCTTGCAGTACCGTGCTTAACAGGCTAACTGCCAAGCATGGCCACATACAATTACTCGCCTAGATACCGGCGGCTATGATGTCCATATGGGTCCTGTGTCCCCTCTTTGCCATTATAGGGATTCACGTTACCCTGGGTTGACCAATTATTATAGGGACTGCTATCTGGATCACTACGGTAATGGGGAGACACATATGTACCATTCTTACGGTAATATCCATTTACATGTGTATCGGCTATCGCCTGGACAGCGATAAGTAGTGCAAACATAGTCATAATAAGTCTGTATAATTTTGTCATGATTTCCTCCTATCAACACTTTTATATATAGCCGCAATAAAAATATGGGCTTATATTGATGATAGCGGAGTACTAATTAAGAATTAGTTACATATCTGGATAAAATTGGAGTATATAGAAGCACACATGCCGGTTCAAGTTCTTAGCAGGGGCCCAAAATACTTTTTACACCTGCCCAACGGTACGTATTTTCGCCTTAGCGTGGATTTCGCTTTGTGATAATATAGCAATGCTAGGACGAAAGCGCTCAACTATCATACGTACATAAGCTCGCAGCGATGGGGAAACTAGAATTACAGGTATCTCACCAGTGGTAATTTGCTTGTCGTACTCTGTATTGATGCGTGTAACTAGCTCTTGCAACTTGCTTGGTGAAAGCGCTAGCTGCTTTTCTTCTCCTTCTCCTATTAATGCTTCACTAATTAGCTGCTCCCAAGAAGGGGAAAGTACTAAAATTGGTATATGTCCGGACTCTCCACCATATGAAAAGCAGATCTGCTTAGCTAGGCGGGTACGCACATGCTCAATTAAGCGCAGAATGTGCTTGGTGGTAGAGGCCATCTCTGCTATAGCCTCTAAGATAGTTGGCAAATCACGTATAGACACATTTTCCTGTAGCAACCCTTGTAATATACGATGCACTGTAGTGACGGCAATTTGTGAGGGAATAATGTCTGCTACTATCTTTTTATGTTCAGGAGGCAAATTATCTAAAAGACGCTGAACAGCGCTATAAGACAACATTTCTACTATATTTTCTTTAACCAGCTCGGTTAAATGAGTAATAACTACAGTAGAGGGGTCAACAACAGTATAGTTCTTAAATAACGCCTCTTCTCGTTTGAGAGCATCAATCCAACGTGCTTTTAAGCCAAAGGCGGGCTCAATAGTATCTTCTCCCGGTATATCAAATTCTTTATCTACTTGCTCCATAATCAGAATTTTATTAGGCACCACCTGGCCACTGCCACATTGCATATCCTTAATTTTGACCACATACGTAAATGGCTGCAATTGCATATTATCTTGAATACGCACCGAAGGCATAACAAAGCCTAAATCTTTCGCTATCTGCTTACGCAATGCTTTTATCTGCTCGGTTAATTTCTGTCCGTTGCCATTTACTAATGATAACAGCTCATAGCCCAGCTCTAGGCGGATAATGTCAATCTGTAAGATCTGACCAAATCCTTCTTCCTGCCCCTGTTCAGCTCCTGCACTACTGGCAGTTGTTGCCTCTATAGGAAGTGCTGTTGTATTAATTTGCTGCTTATCCTGGTATAGATAATAACTAAATAGCGCTAAAATAGTGGCAACGATAGTAAAGGGCACAGCAGGTATACCCGGCATTGCCGCCATTACTAATAATAGGCCTGCGCTTACGCCTATTGCTTGAGGATAATTTCCTATCTGCTCAAATATAGCTTTGTCAGCAGAACCAGTAACACCAGATCTGGTTACTAGCAAACCTGCGCCAATAGAGACAATGAGTGCAGGAATTTGGGATACCAAGCCGTCACCAATGGTTAGTAATGTATAGGTCTGTAAGGCAAGCTCAAAATTCATGCCTTTTTGCATAATGCCAATAATCATACCACCGATGAAGTTAATGAAGATAATAAGCAGGCCAGCTATAGCATCCCCACGCACAAATTTATTAGCACCATCCATAGAGCCAAAGAATGTACTTTCATCTTCTAGTTGCTTACGCCGCATTTTAGCGGTCGCCTCATCTATCAACCCTGCTGAGAGATCAGCATCAATTGCCATTTGCTTGCCAGGCATAGCGTCTAAACTGAAACGTGCCGCTACCTCTGCAATTCGTCCTGAGCCTTTGGTGATAACCACAAAGTTTATGATGGTCAAGATACCAAAGACAATGGCTCCAATGATTACCGAGCCCTGCATTACAAATAAGCCAAAAGCACGTACCACATGCCCCGCTGCATCTGCCCCTGTATGACCATAACCTAAAATTAGGCGGGTAGTGGCAATATTTAGCGATAGACGCAGCATTGTTACAACCAGTAGCACTGTCGGGAAGGAGCTAAAGTCTAAGGGCTTATCAATAAACAGCACAGTCATCATAATGACTACCGAAGCAGTAATAGAAATACTTAGAAGTAAATCTACCAACCATGGGGGTATAGGAAAGAGTAGAACGCCAATGATAGCTAGAATCGATATTGCAAACAAAATGTCGCGATAACGTCTAAAATAGGAAGCATAACTTCCTAGCTCTTCGAAACTACTTGGTAGTGAAAAATTACCTATCTTCATTAACTGCTTATCTACCAATTCTACCTTTAGATGCAGATAGTATTATATATTACAGCTACGTCAAGTGTGCTAATACCAAGCTTAGGAAATACGCGCACAGCAATAATTTTTGAGGAATTTCCTTAAATTACAAGCATCTAGCAATAAACAACACTTAATTATAATATATTAACATCATTTTCCTCTTGATTTGTACTCAGTCTATGATAACAGTGAGTAAATCTTAAAACACCGGCTTTGGATTGGTGGTGTAAGGGGCATAAAATCCTTATCACGAGCACTGAAGGTGCTCGCAAAGATGCTATACCTTTTAAGCCACT
>JANPII010000140.1:0-9572 GCA_031424915.1 Pseudomonadota bacterium | reverse complement strand
CTACCAAATCTTTAGAAGAGCCGCTGCGGAAGGCTCCTTAGATATAATGAGACAGCTGTGGGAGTGGTGCGAACCTCAAGAACAGCAAAAGATGCTTCAAGTAGACGACTACCAAATCTTTAGAAGTGCCGCTGAGAAAGGCTCCTTAGATATAATGAGACAGCTATGGGAGTGGTGCGAACCTCAAAAACAACAAGAGATGCTTCAAGTATACAGCTACAAAATCTTTAGAAGTGCCGCTGAGAAAGGCTCCCTAGATATGATGAGACAGCTGTGGGAGTGGTGTGAGCCTCAAAAACAACAAGCCATGCTTCAAGTAGGTAAGTATCAAGCCTTTACAGAAGCCGCTGAGAAAGGCTCCCTAGATATGATGAGACAGCTGTGGGAGTGGTGCGAACCTCAAAGACAGCAAGAGATGCTTCAAGTAGATAACTATCGAACCTTTACAACAGCAGCTGAGGGCTCCTTAGATATAATGAGACAGCTGTGGGAGTGGTGTGAGCCTCAAAAACAACAAGCCATGCTTCAAGTATACAGCTACAGAATCTTTAGAAGTGCTGCTGTGAAAGGCTCCTTAGATATAATGAGACAGCTGTGGGAGTGGTGCGAACCTCAAAAACAACAAGCCATGCTTCAAGCAGGTAACTATAAAGCCTTTAAATATGCGTCTAGAGGGAACCACTTCAGAACCTATGAGTACTTAATATATCTAACTTATGGCGAAGCTAATTTAGAGTTAATGGCTAATCATAGATACGTTAACTTTACTTTAGCCAGACATTTAATAAGGGCAGGTACGGCGCTAGAAAAACATGGCTACACCATCTCAGCGCTTCCTAATATAAGCGTAATCATTAAGCGTGCTTCAACTTTCATGCGTATCTGCAAAGAGCCTATAAAGTGCTTTGTTGAAGCGACTGCGCTAGCAGAAGATATAATGCCTCATATCTTATATTTCATTACTGAAAGCAAAAATATTCATATCGCTTTTACGCAGAATATAGAGATATGCCAGCTGCTTGCCTGTACTTCTCGACATCCAGAAAGCTTAAAGGAAAAGCCACAAATTAGCCTAGATGACAAACTATGGTGTAAGTTTGCTTTTTTAGAGCGCCTGCTTAAATATAAAGAACACGCTACAGAGAGCAGAGCATAACCGCCGCCTCATAAATAAGCTATAAACATCTCCAAGTCTCGCTTACATAGATTGATAATGAGGCACTATTGTGCTAAAGTCATTACCAAAAAGCTTACGAGGATACTTATGCATCACAGACCAGAAGATACTAGAGCAGACAAAATAGCAAAATTAGAGGGAATCCTACCTTACTTTCTTGAGGTTAAGGATGTAGATATTGTAAAAGCAAAATTAGAGGAAATCAAAACAACAGAAGAGGCTGCAAAAGAAGAGAAGCTTATATTAGCAGACCCACAGTGGGTTAAATCTATAGCAGCAGTCACCTCAAAACTTGAAATAGTGCGCGATGGATACGATCAATACGTTGCCAATCTAGGATCTACCAAACCAAGGTTCGGCCCTATTTTGCACCACCTATTTATCGGCACCACAGTCTGGGCTGCCTTTACTTATATGCCATATATGGGCATAGGTGGAGAGGTATTGGCATATTTTGTACCGTTCATGCTTTATATACCACTGCAGTGCTATAATCCTGAGCTGGGTCCTAAGCATAAAGACCATCACGGCCACCACCATAAACACGAGCCAGACTATACTAAAACGCACCCCACTGCTGTTGTGGTAGGATCCACACTTGGTGCTATAAGCTTATGTATACTTTACTCTCCCCTAGTACAAAGCACGGAGTTTATTATTACTGCTCAAGCGTATGTTGCCCTTTTTATGGAAGGAGCATTTGGCATGCACTCTCCTAGTGCAATGCCGCTTGCCATGTCTGCCATGGCCATTATTGCAACTGCAGTAGTAGGGGCTGCTGTGACTTCTATAGCACAGGCTGCTAGCGCTCAAGCATACGATGCTGTTTTAGAGAAATATAATAAGCATTATTACATTGAACACGCATGATCATACCATTAACCCATCAAGCCAGCCCAATATTATTAATATACCAGCGGGGGTGAATCCTGCTACCGCTCTTGCCCAATTAATCAATGAGAGCCCCAGTACACAGCCACTAATTATTGTACCTGGGCAACGTACTTTATATCACCTGCAACGTCTATTACCCACAAATATACAAGACTACAGCATGGCAATTGAGACAGTAGCCAAGGCTTACGGCTGGCGTAATACTACAGAGATTATAGATAAGGCAGGGCTAGATACGCTTATACAGCATATAATATGGATAGTAGCTAGCGAGATGCCCAAATACCATTACCTAAAGCACAATTTAGATCTACCTGCCTTTCGACGGTTGATCACCACCTATTTTTCTTATCACCAAAATATAGTGCCTGCTTTGAAACAAGATCCCAATGGAAGATTTTTATGCAAAGTATTAGAGCAATTACAAGCCCACCTCAAGCAGCATAATTTACAGCTTAAGCAGCAATATCTTGATCAACTAACGGTATATGTAAGCCAGCAACTCAAGCCTATCCCAGGTTACGACCATGTATACGCTTTACTAGCAACTACTGATGTCCCTTATATACGTCGTTTCGTGCAGTGGCTAGCGCAACAAGAAAATGTCACCCCTGTTGCACATGGCATCGATATGGATATGCCACTTGAGATTTGGTCAACCCTTTCAGAAACACACCCCCAATATCAGTATATTAAACTGCTGGAAGCGCTTAATTTAGCACGTGACAATGTAAAGTCCCTTGGGCCAGAACTAACTAGTTATAACCAAGTTACCAAGACCAACCAACGTCAAAGGCTTTCCGCTGCAATGTACCCTGCAGCCTTTTTTTCCGACGCCCTTGCCTCCATACTTTCGACAGACAAAAAACATACATCAGATTCCACGCATATTCATCTATATGAGTGCACCACTGTATATGATGAAGCACGATTCATTGCCAAATATGTACAGAAGCTACTACAGCCTGTTAAAATAGGCATTATAACAGAGCATCGTACGCTTGTGCGTATTCTTAAGGTAATGCTGGCAAGTTATAATATTACCACCTCCGACTCAGTAGCCTCCACCCTACTTGATACACCATGTGCTTCCTTACTGAAAAGCATATGGCAACTTGTACAGGATCCTATACCAAATGCCATTGATCTACTGTCCGTTCTTGAGAATAGTTTGGTGACAATATGCCCTCATGAGGAGCTTGCAACATGGCAATTAAAGCTGCGTAATGAAGAAGGAATGTTAGCATGGGAAGAATTGCTAAGCGCACCGTATCTATGGTTGCAACAAATCGCCTCGGGCATATTGCAAATAAAGCAGTTATACCAAACAGATACAGCAGAACATCGTCGCCTAATGGATCTTCACTTTACCTTGGCTCGCCAACTAATGGGTGAAAGCGAGCCTTGTAGCCTGTTAGATTTACAAAACAAGATTACTGCCTCTACTAAAGTAGAACTATATGGCAATTATGCTCAGTGCTTAGAACATTATTTAGCACAACAAGAAATGACACAACTTGACTTAACTAAGCAAGTACAGATTCTTAGCCTTCTAGAATCGCGATATCAAAGTTTTGATGTAGTTATAATACCTGGGCTAAACGAAGGTACTATGCCAAACTCTAATACTTTAGATGCAAGTATTATCACTCCTGTAACTGCAAATAACCTAGGCTTTAACCAACGCTGTGAGGAGATTGCGTTGATGGCGCATGATTTTTACATGCAACTTTATAGCAACCAGGTGATTCTAACTCGTGCTACTGAGGATAATGGGATTATGACTCAACCTTCGCGCTGGTTGGAACGTTTGCGCGTTTTACAGTTAGTAACCCAGGTACAAGATCCATCTATAGCAGAGTTCCAACAACCCCAACCTATCTCAGCCCCTGCTCCGTTACCTCCGCTTGAGGTTAGACCAACAAGCCTTTCCTCAAGCTCTATAGAGCTGCTTATGCGCGACCCATACAGCTTTTATGTACGCTATATTTTAAAGTTACGCCCCCTACCTGAACTGGGAGCCAATACACAACCCCGCAATTTTGGCATTGCTTTGCATGCCGCTTTAGCCAAAGTTGAAATGCCCACCATCAATACGGATTACAATACTTACGTCAAACAAGTAAATACAGAGTTTCTGCGGAATTTAGCGCCGTGTATGCGGCGTAGCAGTGTGATGCTCAACTTATGGAACCGCCAGCTACATAAAATGCTGTATCCTTTATATCAATTGGAGATTGCTCAACAAGCCACTCTAAGCCAATCTTTGCGTGAAGTAAGGCGAGAGCTAAAGTTTCAAGGGGGTACAGCAGTCTGCACAATTGCTGATCGCCTGGATATTCATTCCAATCACATTGTGGTATATGACTATAAGACTGGAGCCATACCCAGCATGCAGGACGTTAGACGTGGCCTCTTTCCTCAGCTCATAATTGCAGCGCTAACTTATGAATCAGATCTGCAAAGACCAGTAAAAATGGCCTATCTTGCTTTAAGCCTTAGGTATCAAGCTAAACTGCTGCATGAATTTAATATCGATCTGCAGCTGGCTCACCTAGGTCTTAATGACTTACTAACTCTATATTATAGCGCCTATTCGACATTTATAGCTCTACCTACCCAAGATAATAAATTACGTGATTATCAATATATACGTCGTGAACAAGAGTGGGAGGGGTAGGGCTCTGACATGAGGTTAAGGTTGAGTTAACAATAAGCTACAAACCTCTAGACAAAAGTAAGTAAATCACCGTTGTACAAACATTCCAAAACGGCTCATTGTGGGGCTTGACCGCACAATCCAGGAAAATAAACCTGAAAGATTATCATGAAGCAATATTATGTTTATGGCAAGCAAGCGTAACGGCACGTTATACATAGGCGTCACTTCTGGTCTGGTCAAAAGAGTGACATAAAAATAATATCATCCCAGGGTTTACTGCCAAATATAGCATACATGTACTTGTTTATTCTGGATTGTGCGGTCAAGCAGCACAATGACACTTCTTCACTTAATCTTAACATCATGTCATAGCCCTGGTGGGAGGGGTAGATATACCTCTTGCAAATTATTTAGAAAGGGCGTTAGATTGCACCATAATAAATATTGAGGTAAATCATGTCCAACTTAAGCATTGCTAATGGTTTTTATAAATTCTGGGGCAACATTTTTGGTACTAACAAGGAAGCCACGGCTTTGTTGATCAAAAGCGTTGAAGAGCATAATCTATATGGCACTAGAGATGCTTTATCTGATGGCGCCGAGCCTAATTGCACCTTAGAGTCTGGAGCTCCATTATTACATAGCACCGCCTATATAAAACCTCCAGTAGGTATCATTGAAATGTTGCTAGAATGCGGAGCTGATGTGCTAGCTGTGGATCAGCAGGGCAATACCCCCCTACACCTTGCAGCACAGTTTGATAATTTAGAGTTAGCTATACTATTGCTAGGTCATAGCGCTAATATTAATATCAAAAACTTACAAGATAGCACTCCGCTTGATTGTGCCTCAGGATCAGCGGAAGTAGCAGCATTATTAGTGCAGCATGGTGGGATTGCAAATCACCCTACAAATGCTGAGTCTGAGCATCAAGTGCTTGTTGAAACCAAATGTGATATTACAATAGAAGACACTGATCAGGATAGCTCCCTTATCGTTCATACCCATACTTTAGAAGTATCTACGAATCCAGAATATATGGCAGAAATTGCAGAGTCCCCACCGCTAGAAGAGAGTGAAACTTCTTTTGAAGAGCCTATATCTACACATTCTCCAGACTATGAAGAAAGGGTAGCGGCACACAATATTTATACAACTACCGAAGAAGCTACATATGAAAGTATTGAACAAGTAATGGAAGTTACCCACAGCGACACAGCTAGCTTAGATTAATAGAAAAGCCTAAACTATGTTTAAGAGGAAGGTATGGAACGCTTAAAAGTGTCAATTACAGCGTCTTTTCGAGCACCAAAGATGCTATAACTGTCGCTTTTAAGCCATTACACTATCTTATCCAGAGTTAACGTTTATACATAGCTCAGGCACAATAGATAATACTTGACTAATTTAGTAGGTCTTTATATTATTATGCTGTATTAGTACTAATACCGAGTTTAGGAAATGAGTGCACATTCGAAGCAAGAACTTCCAGAAAATAGTTTGTACAGTACGCACGTCATCTTCGCGAAAGTGAAGGTATATATTTAAGGTACAGTCATGTTTTTATCTACTAAAGGGCGATATGCAGTAATGGCAATGGTTGAACTGGGGATGCAGACCCAAGGACCAGTAAGACTAGCCACCATTTCCCAACGGCAGGGAATTGACCTAAGCTATCTAGAACAAATTTTTGCTAAGCTAAAAGAGGCGGGGTTGGTGCAATCTATAAGAGGACCAGGGGGTGGTTATTTACTCCAACGCCCAAGTGAGAAAATTGCAATTGGCCACATTATAGAGGCGGTTGAAGAGTCTATAAAAATGACCCGATGCCCAAATAATAATAAAATTGGCTGCATGAAAGATGGGGCGCTATGCGCTACTCATAATCTATGGGAAGCCCTTGAACATACTATAAACGATTTTATATATCGTATTAACTTAGCAGATGTATGCCAACGTAATATAAAAATTCAAACTGTTAAAGGGATTAGCGGCGATACCCTAGTAGACGTAAGCCTATCTGATACTTCTATATTATCTATGGTGCGTGCTCATGGCTAATATTTATCTAGATCACAATGCTACAACTCCTCTTGACCCTAGGGTGCAAGAAGCGTTGTCATCATTACCCCAAGTACCATTTAACCCATCATCCATACATTATGCCGGACGGTATGCTAAGCAGTTATTAGAAGAAGCACGCAGGCAAGTTAAGTCCTCACTTAGTGTGCCTGATGACTATCACGTAGTTTTTTCTGCATCTGGCACTGAAGCTAACAACCTTGCTATTAAAGGCTTTGGAGGACGTAATAAATTAGTAAGCACCACTGAGCATCCTTCAGTGCTTAAACCTGCAGGCGAGGCGTTACTTGAAGTAGACCAAGATGGTATAATTAGACTTGAGGTATTAGAGCATTATCTTAGAAGCACACCTGGCCCAACACTAATTTCTGTAATGCTAGCTAATAACGAGACTGGTGTAATACAGCCATTACGTCAGATAGTTGATCTGGCCAAAAGGTATGGCGCCTTTGTCCATACTGACGCTACTCAGGCAGTGGGGCGCATTCCTGTAAGCGTTAGCGAGTTGGGAGTAGATATGCTAACTTGTAGTAGCCATAAAATATCAGGGCCACATGGAGTAGGAGCACTAATATTACATAAGTCCCTACCGGTTACGGCGCTCATGCAGGGAGGAGGTCAAGAATATCGCTTGCGTCCTGGCACCCAAAATGTAGCAGCAATTCACGGCTTTGGCTTAGCTTGTAGTTTACTTGAAGAGCGAATACAGCATCATAAGCAGATAACAAGATTAAGAAATCAGTTAGAAAATGAGCTGACTACCATGCATCCTGAAGCGATAATAGCAGGAGCCAATGCCCTAAGATTGCCTAATACTAGCTCCATAATTATGCCATCAGTATTAGCCGAAACCCAGGTTATACATTTTGACCTGTATGGTATTGCAGTAAGTGCTGGCTCGGCCTGCTCGTCAGGTAAAATAGAAGTTCCCTATGTACACATGGCTATGGGTTATAGCCATAAAGAGGCGCAATGTGCAATTAGAGTAAGCATGGGTTTAGATAATACAGAATATGATGTACAAAAATTCTGCCAGACATGGCAAGCATTGTATATACGTCAACAAAAAGTGAGTAATTTTTAGGATATTAGATATGAGCGAGCAAAAAATGAAATTGCCAATATATATGGATTACCAGGCGACAACGCCTCTTGATCCACACGTATTGGAACAGATGTTACCATACTTTACTGAGAAGTTTGGTAATCCACACTCACGCAGTCATGCATTCGGCTGGGAAGCAGAAGAGGCAGTAGAAAAGGCCCGTGCCCAAGTAGCAGCATTAATTAATGCCAATTCGAAGGAGATAGTGTTTACCTCTGGTGCTACTGAGTCTAATAATATGGCGCTAAAGGGAGTGGCACGTTTTTATCGTGAGCGCCGCAACCACATCGTTACAATACAAACTGAGCATAAGTGCGTGTTGGATGCTTGCCGCCATTTAGAACAAGAAGGCTTTGAAGTAACTTACCTACCAGTTGATAGTAATGGGCTACTTGATCTAAATGTGCTGCGTAATGCAGTGACGGATAAGACGGTAGTAGTATCTGTTATGGCTGTAAACAATGAAATTGGGGTAATACAACCGCTTGCTGAGATTGGCAAAATTTGTCGTGAAAAAGGCGCATTCTTCCATACTGACGCTGCTCAAGCCTTTGGCAAGCTTCCCTTAGATATAGAAGCTATGAATATAGATTTGTTAAGTATATCCGGCCATAAAGTCTATGGACCTAAGGGCATAGGAGCTCTTTATGTACGACGTAGCCCGCGAGTTAGAATGGAGGCTTTAATAAGCGGTGGTGGACAGGAGCGGGGAATGCGCTCCGGCACCTTGCCTACCCCCCTAATTGTGGGCCTAGGGGCAGCTGCTGAATATGCAGGCCAACAAATGGAGCTTGAAAATCGGCGCATCCAAAAGCTAGCCGATAAGTTCATTGATGCTATGATGACCATCCCCGAAGTATTTCTAAATGGTGATCGCATAAAGCGCATTCCAGGCAATATAAATCTCAGTTTTTCCTGCATCGAAGGTGAATCTATGATTGGCGCTATTAAAGGCCTAGCTGTATCATCTGGATCTGCCTGCACTTCAGAGTCCCTTGAGCCCTCTTATGTATTACGTGCTCTTGGAGTGGATGAAGAAATGGCCCATACCTCTATACGCTTTGGCATTGGACGTTTCACCACAGAAGCAGAGATGGATTACGCCATAGAAGTAGTAAAGAACAGCATAGACCGATTGCGTGAATTGAGCCCCTTATGGGAAATGGTTCAAGAGGGAATTGACCTCAAAAGTATTAACTGGAGTGGTCACTAAATATAAACAATAGGAGTATTAAATATGGGATATAGTCAAAAAGTTGTGGAGCATTATGAGAACCCTAGAAACGTAGGATCTTTAGATGTTAAAGACCCAAATGTAGGCACGGGCCTGGTGGGTGCTCCCTCATGCGGCGATGTAATGAAATTACAGATTAAGGTAAATCCAGAAACTGGAGTAATAGAGGATGTTAAATTCAAAACCTTTGGTTGCATGTCTGCTATTGCCTCTAGCTCTTACGCTACTGAAGAGATAAAAGGCAAAACAATGGATGAAGCCTTAGCAGTTCGCAATGTTGATATTGTGCGTGAGTTAGCGCTGCCACCTGTTAAGATCCATTGTTCTGTCTTAGCTGAAGATGCAATTAAGAGCGCAATCCGTGATTATAAAACTAAACGTGAGACAGAAGAAAATGCCTAACACCCAAACCATTAGC
>JANPII010000139.1:0-5628 GCA_031424915.1 Pseudomonadota bacterium | reverse complement strand
CCTCTTGTGTTGGCTTAACATAACAGGGAGCAGTGGCAAGAATTGCATCTGCCCCCATATCTTGGGCTTGCTTAGCTTGTTCAATTGCTATGTGTGTGCTAGGGCTACTGGCGGTAACTATAATTTGTACCTTATCCCCTTCTGCTATAATATTGGATGCTGCCTCAAATAAGGTTTTGCGCTCTGCAAAATCAAGGCTCATTCCTTCTCCAGTAGAGCCAAATAGGACAAAACCTCGCACTCCCTGTTCAATTTGCCAGCGTACTAAATTTGAGAAGCTGGCTAAATCCAAGCTTCCATCATTGTGAAATGGGGTAATGAGTGCAGTAATCAAGTTAGGCAGAAGCATATTAACCTATAATTGAGATAGTATGGCAGGGATTATAGAAAGCATATCTTTAGAAAGCAACCTGATTTGAGAGGCTTGCTAGTTACTTACATCGCCCTCAGTCTGCAGTCTTATATTGGGTAAAGTAACACGGGCTATAGTTCCTGTGCCTTCTTTGCTACTAAGTTCTAACTTTGAATCATGCATTTCTAAGATACTATATGCAATAACTAGGCCGAGTCCTACCCCTTCTTGGGCTTTGCGTAGCACACTGTGGGTGCCTTCAAATGCGCTGGTAATTTTTGCCATTCTTTCATCGGTTATGCCATAGCCATCATCATTAATCTCAATAACCATGCCGATATTCACCCTTTTTACCACTATATATACTATGCCCTCAGCCTTGCTATACTGCACGCTGTTTTCCACTATATAGTATAAAGCGTCTTCAAAATAAGTAGGATCAACATATACTTGGGGTAAGGCGGGAGATATATTATGCTGCAGCTGCACCTGCTGCTTTATAGCTTTGGCGCGTATACGAGCTATTACACTAAGCAGCATAGTAGAGATATCACAACATTCTTCTTTTAGAAGGGTGCGCCCAGATTCTAAGTTTGCAGCGGCCATCATCTCATTACCTAGACGTAGAAGTTGATTGCCTGCCTGATTAATCATTTCTAAGTATTCACGATCCTCGGAAGGTAAGACATTTTGTGTTTGTCTTAGTAAAATATCAGAGCCAGTTATTATATGATGTAAAGGTGTACGTATTTCATGCTGTAGGTTACGAATAAATTCTGCTTGGGCTTCAGTCTCTGTTTTTAACTGCCGCAATAGAAAGACCCGTTTCTCGTGTCCTGCTTGTAACTCAGCGCGTTGTGACGCAATCTGCCGAATGCCATTGGCAATAGTATCATACTCCGCTATATTGTATGTGGTTAGATTGCATTCAGTGCCATCTACTACTTTTACAGTAGCGTTCATAAGCTTAGTAATAGGCGTAGAAACCAAGTAACGTATAGTGTATCCTCCTAATAGCAGTAGTAGTAAAACAAAGACTAGGTCTGACAACATTACTAATAATCTTGCGGAGAATTCTGGCAACCCTGCGCCGCTGCTGCTAAGTACTACTATATGCAAGCCATAGTCATGCATGGTGCTTATAACCATATTAGGTACCTTATATAGGAGGCTACTAATGGGTGCAATGAACCACGTAGGACGAGTTTCGTGTTGGTGAATATAATTAATAATATGGTTTTGTAATTTTTCTGGTAGGGCAGCTTTATTTAAAAGGTTGGATGAAGCAGTAGTGGTTAAGACAATATATCTCGCTCCTTCTTCTGCAAAGCGTGGTGTGCTGTTAAGCATATCTAATGTCAAGTGTAGCACTAGGCTTCCGAGATAAATCCCCTCGCTATTAGAAACTGCAAAAGCAGCTAAAAGCCCAGGTGTATTAGCATTGCAATTATGATAAGTACCAAAGTTTAGCTTTGCACGATTTTCGGCACTATTGCGTAGCAACTCCTCCACATCATATCCTATACACGTATCAAAACCTGGAACCGGGGTAATACGTCCATTGGTGTTGCCCCAAGCTATAGAAGCGATGGCTGGATTAGAACTTAGGCGGCGAGCTTGTAATGCTTGAGCTAGATGCGAAAGTTCAAAGCCTTGATTATTGGAAGCAGCTTGCCAAGAGGCAACCTGCAGGGAAGTTTCAATATCGCGTAATACTGTACCTAGCTCTTCCTCTAGTTGAGTTATATGCGACTGCAATAAGTCATATGTAGTATTATAAGAGATCTGATAAATACGGACAACAAGCCACAGTGAGATTAAGAATAAAGCAGACAATAGTACAGTAAGCAGCCTAACGCGTAGTGAGGGAGGCGAATATAGCATTCTATCAATTGACATACTAAATTTTGCCTTCTCTAACCAGTACTAAATAGTGACGAACTCACAGTGGTGGTCGGGGCAGAGAGATTTGAACTCCCGACCCTCTGGTCCCAAACCAGATGCGCTACCGGACTGCGCTATGCCCCGAAAAACCACGGCATAATTTTATATCTAAAGTTATTGTTATTGGCAAGTGGTTAATTGCACTTAGCTTATAATTTTTATACACGCGAAAGCTGAGTCTTAGAAAGAAATAAGTCTGCTAATAATCCTAAATTTAAAGCTCCCGCTGTTATTGCAAATGCTATTGCTCCTTCCATAACCATTACTTCAGTACATATTACATTGCCCATTGCTATACTTAATGCCGGCCCTGCTACAGTAGCCACCGCAACAAAGCTAGCAGATACTCCACTGATAATCAATGTTGGTAAGGCAACATCATAAGTAAAGTTATAATCTGTTATGCCTTTATTGATGATAAAATGTCTGCAGCCAAATATGCCTATACCCACTATAAACGATATCCCAAATGCTGAGGCAGCTTGTATAGCTAGGTTTTCAGCCACGCTATAGGAATATGATGTAAGAATGGGGCCAATAGTCAGATGAGAAAGCATAGCCACACTTACACCACCAAGTGAAGAGTACATCAAGTTAAAACCTAATAGTTTAATATTACCAGTTAGGTTATTATGAATGTTGCATTTTTTTGTCCACCAGCATATTGAACTTATAGATGAAGCCAATCCTAAGGCTAATAATAAACTACCTGCAGTTACTAATACTACTGGTAGTGATGTGGAGCCAATTGTGGTAGCAGCAAGTGCATGCTGACCGGCAGCTAGTCCAACTCCAGTAGCAATTGTAGCGCCGCCTGCTATAGCTGAGACGCTACCTGGAATTCTAAGCCAAAGCTGGGCTTTTGAAGTAGGGATGGATTTTTTATCCATTTCTTTCATTATTCTACTACTAATTTAATTAAAGTTTTGTAATCTACGCGTTGTATTATATCATATTATTGATTTTAGGCAATGGCAATATTTGAGAAGGATCCGCAGCGGTTCGCAATGATGGCTTTTTCTTCAGCTCGCATGAACCGTTACTTTGATAAAGCCTTGTGAATGTGGATTTTAATACTTTCCACTGCTGGTTGGTTGAAGGGGTCTATACCTCTGCTTAGCCCGCATAATGCCACTTCTAACATAGAATGCATTATCAGTGCTCCCAATGAGGCTTCGTTCTCGTAAGATAAGGTTATAGTGCGGTATGGCAGTTGGTAGTCGCTCAAAGTGGCAAGCATCGCGCTATATTCCGCATTACAAATCTCATGCAAACTTTTGCCGGCTAGCGGTCCTATGGTCATTATTGGTGTGTTATAGGTAGTGCGATCAGCACTATAAATCATATTAAAGAACTTATCTCTGGGTCCGTCTAGATAGAGTTGAAGTTGGCTATGTTGGTCTAGTGGGCCTGTTGCTTTAATTGGGGTGATGCCGCATCCTTCTTTGCCTAGGCTTTCTGCCACAATCTGTGCCTGCCATTCGGTGAAATTCTTCAAAGTACTCAGATAAGGCATAGTGACTAGCTGTGGGATTTTACGCTCCATCATATAAAGCAAAGTTGCAGCTCCTCTTATTATAGGACTACTACTGGGATTTTCTAAGAGTTGCTGTAAGGTGCTACGGCCACCTTGACAGAAGGCTTCCATATCAAGGCCAGCTATTAATCCAGGCAGCAGGGTAATATTAGTAAAACTAGCGTATCTTCCGCTTATGTCGGGCTCATGTTCTAATAAATGTGCGCCTATATTATATGCCAGTTGACGTAAAGGGCTGTCTTGAGGGCCAGTAATAACATAAAACTGCTGTGCCAAATCACCAATCTTTTGTAGATAGCTATACCATGTGGCAACTAAGCTTAATGTCTCTATAGTGTAGCCAGATTTACTAATTACTAGAAATGCTGTGTGCTCTAGATCGAGGGTTACAGCTAAATGGTTTAATATATGGCTGTTTATATGGTCACAATATATAAGAATATTAGAGGAGGGATAAAAAGATGTAACCATATGAGGGTTAAGTATCGCTCCGCCCATACCAAGGACTACAACATGCCTATAATGTTTACGTATATCTGATGCTATTTTATATAAATCAGGAGAAATATTTACGTGTTCTGCTTGAAAAAGCCTATGTTTAATTAGCATATAGGTATCTCTAGTCTGTGCTATAATTCGCTCTATACAGGTATTGAAATAAGGGTCTTGAGTAAAAGCACCGGAGTCAGAATATAAATAATACTGCATGAAAAATAGATAATTGATTATATTGGCCTGCTTAGAGTAGGCAGTGATGCGAGCGTGTCAAGATAAGGAGAGCGAAATTTCCTAGAAAACTTTTGTTTTTTGTGTTGACACCCTTATCATTTGCGTGTAGAACACTCGTGCGAGAGTGTGGGGTGATGATTTATATTGCCCGCTGTTTTCCATATATACGAGGTTGAATAGTGGGCGTTACGGAGTTCTTTAACGGCGTTCGTTTTGAGTTTAAAAAGATCGTCTGGCCTAGCTACAAAGAAGCATGGGGAGCATGTATGTTGGTGTTCGCTTTTACTGCGGTGGCCAGCATATTCTTTTTTATAGTAGATGCTTTAGTATATAAGTTAATACAGCTCGTATTAGGTATATAGGGGGATATTTTGGCTAGCAGTTGGTATATTGTTAATACTATGTCCGGTCAGGAACATAAGGTGGCAAAAGCGATCTCAGATCAAGCTGCCAGCAAAGGTGTTGAGGATAAGTTTGAAGAGATTGTTGTGCCAGTAGAGAACGTAACTGAGGTACGGCGCGGTAAGAAAATTACTTCCGAGAAGAAAATTTTCCCAGGCTATATCTTAGTGAAGATGGAGTTAAACGATTTAACTTGGAACTTGGTTAAAAATGCTCCTAAAGTAACAGGGTTTCTTGGTAGTGCAAATAAGCCACTTCCAGTGCCAGAGGCAGAAGTAAAGAGGGTGCTGCGCCAAGTTGAAGAAGGGGCGGTAGCACGTGAAGTTAAGATTATCTTTAGTGTGGGTGAGACAGTTAAGATTAATGAAGGGCCATTTGAGACCTTTACTGGTGTAATAGAAGATGTTGATCATGACAAAGCAATGATACGCGTCTCTGTTTTAATTTTTGGTCGTCCAACCCCAGTGGAACTTATGTTTGATCAAGTAGAAAAAGTATAATAGAGGAGTGTAGTTGTGGGAAAAAGTAAGCAGAAAGAAATAACAGCGGTCATTAAACTGCAGATCCCTGCAGGCAAAGCTAATCCCGCGCCACCTGTGGGCTCTATGCTTGGACCAAAGGGTGTGAACATTAAGGCATTTTGCGATGAGTTTAATGAAGCGAC